>JAIRRO010000148.1 GCA_031255955.1 Oscillospiraceae bacterium | reverse complement strand
CTGTTTTCGCGCTGCCGGGCAGAACAACGGCGCAGAATACGCAGTCGCGTCCGCCAACAGCTATCATTCCGTGCGGCACGCCGGAGTTGTAATAGATAGAGTCGCCCTCTCGGAGAATTTCTGTATGCTCCCCCACCTGAACCTTCAGGCTGCCGGAGATGACGAAGTCAAATTCGTGTCCGCTGTGCGTATCAAGGTCAATGGGCGTTGACTGCTGCTCCTCTGAATACGCATATGTTACCCAGTATGGCTCCGCCTGCTTGTCGCGAAACATCGGTGCAAGCTCGCGTATCTCGATGCCCGGCTCGCGCGCTGTTACGCGCCCGCGTCCGTTCCGCGTGACGGCGTAATGCGACAGGCGCGAGGTGTTTGTACCCTCCAGCAAATCGGAAATGTCCACGCCGAACAGCAGCGCGCATTTATGGATGAATGAGAACGGCAAATCCTCCGCGCCGGATTCATACAGGCGATAAATATCCGGTCGAAAGCCTGTCCGCTCCGCCGCTATCTCCGGCGTGATGCCTTCAATTTCGCGCAGCTCCTTGATACGCGCCGCAACCTCCGCGAGCGCCGTGCCGGTTTGCTTTGGGTCTGTCCGCTTTTGAGTGTTCACTTTTTTGTTCCTCCTGTTTCGTTTTCACGCCGCGTCTTTCGGGTATGCTCGGGGATTCCCGGGCATAATTGAGGCGGGCGGCGGCGCAAATAAAAAATCCCGTCTCAAATTTTCTTTGAGACGGGATTTTGAAATCCCGCGGTACCACTCAAATTGCGCCGAATGACGCCTCTCACGGTCTCTATCAAGACCTTGACACTAACGTAGTCGCACGGGAACGTCTACTTGCGGCGGCATAGCGCGCGGCGCTTTCGGGCTCCGGCTCGGAAGTGATTGGCTGTTTGGAACGCCGCGTGTCGGCTCGCACCGGGCGCTTGCGCGCCGCTCCGCCGACTCTCTGTAAACGCGAAAATCCCCGCCGTCTTCGTCATCGCCTTTTATTATGGCGGCTTGCCTGATGCTTTACAAGTCCGCCCTTGCTGAGTATAATGGCATATTAACACGCTTCGCACTCCTTGTCAAGAAAAATTTTTCGCATTTTATAATTTTTCGTCGCGCGCGGAGCTATACAACTCTTTACGAAACAGGAACGGTGCAAAATATGACGCTATACGAGACGATTTTTACACGCAGGAGCGTTCGCCGATATGATGCTTGACAAAGGCTTAATCCTTGAAGGCGGCGGTATGCGCGGTGTTTATACGGCGGGTGTGCTGGACTGCTTTTTAGACCGCGAGCTGCGATTTAAGTACATATACGGCGTTTCCGCCGGGGCGTGCCACGCCTGCAGCTATGTGTCGGGTCAGCGCGGCAGAGCAATCGGCACAGTGCTGAATTTCCTGAGTGACTATCGCTATGGCAGCTTTCGCAGTCTGCTTTTCAGCGGGGATTATTTCGATGAAAAATTTGTGTATCACGACGTCCCCGATACGCTGCTGCCCTTTGATTACGCGGCGTTTCTCGCCTCCGGGCAGAGCCTTTTTGCCACGGTGACAAACGTCGAAACCGGCAGGGCGGAGTATCCCCCGCTCACGGAGCTGCGGCGCGATATGGATAAACTGCGCGCGTCCGCGTCGCTGCCGCTGCTCTCGCGTCTTGTGCCGCTGGACGGCGGGCTGTATCTCGACGGCGGGATTGCGGACTCCATACCGCTCGCGCGGTCAATCGCGGACGGTCACACAATGAATCTTGTTGTGCTAACGCGCCATCGCGGCTATCAAAAATCCCCCTCATCACAGCTTCCCATACGTCTCGCCTATCGCAAATTCCCCGCGTTTATCGCCTCAAGCGAGCGCCGCCATGAGACGTATAACGACGCCCTGCGCCTTACGGAGAACGAAGTATCCTCCGGGCGCGCGCTTGTGATTCAGCCGGGATGCGAGGTTAAAATCGGTCGCCTTGAAAAGAACGCCTCGCGGCTGCGCGCCCTGTATGAGGACGGCTATCGCGACGCCGAAGCGGCAATCGCGGCAAATCCCGCGTTTTTCGCGTAAACGGCGCTTGAAATTGCCGCTCGGCTTTGATATAATAGGCAAAATATCTTAACACAAGGGGCTGGAATTTATGAAAAAAGCGGAAGTGTACTTAGTTAAAACAGCGGATCGCGGCGAGGGCGTTCGCCGCTGTCTCAGCTATATCGGCGCTCTTGATTACACCGGAAAGCAGGTGTATCTCAAGCCGAATTTCAACACGGCTGACCCCGCGCCCGGCTCAACGCACAACGAAACGCTTGAGGCTCTGCTCGCCGCCGTTAAGGCGGCTTCCCCGCGCAGACTTATCCTTGGTGAGCGCAGCGGACCGGCTGAGGCTGCCGAGGTGTTCCGTCAGCGCGGCATTGCTGAGCTGTGCGAAAAATACGGGGCGGAGCTACTCAACCTTGAAACGCTAGCGCCCGCGGAATGGACGGTAATCGACCGTCCCGGACTGCACTGGGAGGGCGGCTTCTCCGTCCCCAAGGCGTTGGTGGAGTCCGATGCCGTTGTATGCACCTGCTGCCTGAAAACCCACGGCTTCGGCGGGGTGTACTCCAACGCGCTAAAGCTAGCCGTCGGACTGACACCCAAGGAATTTATGAAGCTGCACACGCCGGACATCCGCCAAAAAATCGCGGAGCTGAACCTTGCCTATACCCCGGAATTTGTTCTCAGCGACGCCGTTGAGGTGTTCACAGACGGCGGACCGATGGAAGGCACGCGCGTGCGCGCCGATATAATGCTGATTTCGCGCGACCGCATAGCGCTTGACGCCGTGGGGCTTGCTTTTCTGAAAAGCCTCGGCGCGAACAGCGCCATCACCGACACACCGATATTCGAGCAGGAGCAGATCGCCCGCGCCGTCGAGCTGGGTCTTGGCGTAGCCTCGGCTGCGGAAATTGAAATCATCACGGACGACTCTGCCGGCGCGGACGCCGCCGCCCGTGTTCGGGAATTTTTGATATAACAACCATTTAATTTTTAAGGGAGGTATAAGCATATGGCGCGCCGCGACAAAGAAAATTATTATCTCGACATTGCGGAAACCGTTCTTGAGCGCTCAACGTGTCTGAGGAAAAAATACGGGGCGATAATCGTTCTCAACGACGAAATTGTCTCCACGGGATATAACGGCGCCCCGAGGGGGCGGAAAAACTGTCTGGACATCGGCGGCTGCACACGCGACAAGTTAAATATTCCCTCCGGCGAGCGATATGAGCTGTGCCGCAGCGTCCACGCGGAGACAAACGCCATTATCTCTGCCGCGCGGCGCGATATGATCGGTGGCACGCTGTATCTCACCGGACGCGATTGCAAAACGGGTGAGCTGCTGTCCTCCACCACGCCCTGCTCTATGTGCCGCCGGGTGATTATAAACTCCGGCATCACAAAGGTTGTATGCCGCACGGGCGACGACGACTTTACCGTCACCCCCGTCCGCGACTGGGTGTATGGCGACGACTCACTGGGACTCGGTGGGTAACAACGTCAGCTGGCGCCCGGCGGGCTCAAAGCTGCGCATATACGAAAACACATACTCTGTACGCCAAATGATTTTATAACGCTCACAGACCTCCTTCGCAAATTTTCCTCTGTATCGTTGATAAACGGCAAAATCGGGGTGATCCACACAACGGTGGGTATCCCCGCGTCGCGGAACGCGCAGAGCGTCTCAAACCGCTCCGCCGTCGTTGATACAGCGGGCTCGATTTTTCGGCACAGAGCCTCATCAATTGTTTTGTAATCGGCGTAATGCATAGCCCCATTTTACCACGCGCCCGCCCGAATTTCAATCACGCGTCAATCGCGGCTTGAATAACCGCCGAGATTGTGGTATAGTGTTGTGGTATAATACGGCGTCGGCAGATTTTTTCGCCGCGCGACTGTTATTTTTATTGCGGGTGATTGTATGAACTTATCAAGAAAATGGCTGAAGGATTTCACGCGAATCGACGCCTCGCCGGAGGAATACGCGGACGCGATGACCATGTCCGGCTCAAAGGTCGAATTGACGCGCGACCCCGGTGCGGAGATTAAAAATGTCGTTGTTGGGCGCGTTATATCCACAGAGCGCCATCCCGATTCCGACCATTTATGGGTGTGCCTTGTTGATGTCGGGCGGGAAAAGCCTGTGCAGATTGTCACGGGGGCGCAGAACGTACGCGCGGGCGATTTTGTCCCCGCCGCGCTGCATAAATCAACCCTGCCGGGCGGCAAAAAGATTGAAAAGGGCAAGCTGCGCGGCGTAAAAAGCGAGGGTATGCTCTGCTCGCTTGACGAGCTGGCTCTCGACCTGCACGATTTCCCCGACGCCGCGGAGGACGGCATTTTCATTCTCACAGACATGGCTGATCTTATCCCCGGCTGCGATATCCGTCCCGTTATCGGCGCGGATGACTCCATCGTGGAATTTGAAATTACGAATAACCGCCCGGACTGCCTTTCCGTTATCGGTCTTGCGCGGGAGAGCGCAGCCACGTTCGGCACCGAGTTTAACGTACCCCAACCGCGTGTTAAGGCGGGCGGCGGCGATATAAACGAGCTGCTGAAGATTGAAATTTCTGACCCCGAGCTATGCCCGCGCTACACGGGCAGAATGGTGAAGAATATCAAAATAGCGCCGTCGCCCAAATGGATGCGTCAGCGTCTGCGCGCCTCCGGCGTGCGCCCCATCAACAACATCGTCGATATCACGAACTATGTGATGCTGGAATACGGTCAGCCGATGCACGCCTTTGACTATGCCTGCCTTGACGGCGGAAAAATAATCGTCCGCACGGCGCGCGAGGGCGAAACGATGAAAACCCTCGACGGCACCCCGCGTGAGCTTACACCGGATATGCTGGTGATTGCCGACTCCGGAAAAGCCGTCGGCGTCGCTGGCGTAATGGGCGGCGAGAACAGCGAAATCACGGAGGCAACGCGCTACGCCGTCTTTGAATCAGCCAATTTTGACGGCGTGTCGATCCGCCGCACGGCGTCAGCGCTCGGTATGCGTACCGACGCCTCCGGGCGATACGAAAAAGGCTTAGACACAGAAAACACCCTGCCCGCCGTGCAGCGCGCCTGCGAGCTTGTCGAGCTGCTTGGCGCGGGAGAGGTGCTGGACGGCATTATCGACATCCGCGCGCGGGAATACGCCCCGCGTACTGTCAGCCTTGAGTCGGAGCGCATAAACGCCCTGCTTGGCACAAGCATCCCCCGCGCCGATATGCTGACCATCCTTGAAAAAATCGGATTTGCATCAATCGGCGATGTTATCACCGTCCCGTCGTGGCGCGGCGACGTGGAGCATTGGACAGACCTTGCCGAAGAAGTAGCGCGCTTTTACGGCTATGACAAAATCGAGCCGACGCTTTTCACGGGGGACATCGCCCCCGGCGGGCTCACGGAAACCCAAGCCGTCCTGCGTCAGGCGGGCAGCGTGCTGCGCGGCATCGGGTATAACGAAATTTGTACTTATTCCTTCATCGGGCAGTCCGATTACGATAAAATTGCCCTGCCGAAGGACGCCTCGGAGCGCCGCGGCATCACGATACTAAACCCTCTCGGTGAAGACCGCTCTGTGATGCGCGCAACCCCGCTGCCCTGTATGCTGGACGCCCTGCGGCGCAACAAAGCCTCCCGCGCCGACGCCGCGCTATTATATGAACCCGCAAAGGTATACATCCCCTCCGCCGACGGCAGCCCCCTGCCGGACGAACGCATAATATTGACGCTGGGGGCTTACGGAAACACTGATTTTTATGATATAAAGGGCGCGGCGCTGGCGTTACTTGACGCGTTGCGCATATCGGACACGGACGTGGAATTGCGTCCCCGCTCTGATTTGCCGTCATATCACCCCGGCAGATGCGCGGACATTTACATCGGCGACGAGAAAATCGGCGTACTCGGGCAGGTTCACCCCGCCGTCGCCGATAATTATGACCTGCCGGAAACATACGCGGCGGAGCTTGATTTTAATTTGATATTCGCCCATCGCGGTGCCGAGCCTACCTTCGCGCCGCTCCCCCGCTACCCCGCCGTGGAGCGTGACATCGCCGTCGTATGCGCCGTCGATGTGACTGTTGCGGAGCTGACCGCACTGATTAAACGCGGCGGCGGCGCTTACCTGCGCGAAGCTGATCTGTTTGACATTTACACCGGCGCGCCGATACCGGAGGGCAAAAAAAGCGCGGCGTTTTCCCTCCGCTTCCGCTCTGATGAGGCAACCCTCACCGACGAGGACGCCGACGGCGCGGTTCGTAGTATTCTCGCGCTGTTGGAAAGCGAGCTGGGCGCGGTTATACGATAATCCTGCGGCGGTCGCCGCGCGTCTTGTTTTTGCACGTGCGGCTGCACCCCCCATTTCACCTCCCAAAAAATATTTTCAAAAACCTATTGACAGTGTACTAATACGCGTGGTACACTTAGATCGCGTGATACATCACGACATCAAAAAACGAAAGGAGTGAGCGCGAATGTTTACCTTAGACCTGCGGAGCCGCAAGCCTATATATGAGCAGGTCGCGGACAATCTGCGAGACCTCATCCTAACCGGTGTGCTGCCGCCCGGTTCACGGCTGCCCTCTGTGCGTGAGCTGGCAGAGAGCTTAACCATCAACCCCAACACGGCACAAAAGGCGTACCGTGAGCTGGAGAGCCGCGGATATGTCTATTCCTCGTCGGGACTCGGCACCTTTGTCTCTGAAGCCTCAGCGCGCGCGCCGGACGCAAAGCTGCGCGCGCAGGCGGAGGATGCCATGCGGCGCGCCGTTCTTGACCTGCATCGGTCGGGCGCGGAAAAAGCTGAGGTACGGGCGTTTCTGGACGAAATTTTAGAGGGAGGAATCGCAAATAATGATTGATATAACATCGCTTACAAAGCAGTTCGACAAAACCCCCGCGCTGGACGGGCTTGAGCTGCACGTCAAAAAAGGCTCGATATACGGTCTTATCGGCGTAAATGGCTCCGGTAAGACAACGGCGCTGAAAATTGTCACCGGCATTTTGCGCCCGGACATAGGTGAGGCGCGTATGGACGGCGAGCCGGTGTATGACAACCTTTCGCTTAAAGCGCGAATGGGCTTTATCCCGGACGAGCTGTTTTTCTTCGGCTCGTACAGCCTCACGGAGTGCGCCTCCTTTTATAAACGGCTGTTTCCGGGCTGGAACGCGGAGCGCTTTGCGGAAATGAAGGAACGCTTTGCTCTACCCGAGCGCCGCCGCGTAACGCGCTTTTCAAAGGGGATGCAGAAGCAGGCGGCATTTATGCTGACAATGTCTGCAATGCCGGACTTTCTTATTCTGGACGAACCCATCGACGGGCTTGACCCCCTTGTCCGCAAGCTGGTGTGGAAATACATCGTGGATGACGTCGCGGCGCGCAGCATGACGGTACTGGTGTCCTCCCACAATCTGCGCGAGATGGAGGGCATATGCGACAGCATCGGCATACTCCACCGCGGAAAAATGCTGATAGAGCGCGATTTGGACGAGCTGAAATCCGATCTGCACAAGGTTCAGGTAGCCTTCCCCGAAGGCTCCGGCTCCGGCGCCGATAACGCCGCTGCCGCGGTTGAACGCTATAACGGACTGGAGCTCCTGCACCGCGAAACGCGCGGCACCGTGGAACTGCTTATCATCCGCGCGCCGGAGGATATCGTCCGCTCGGTAATAGGCGCGCAAAATCCGTTGATATTCGACCTTTTACCGCTATCACTTGAAGAAATTTTTATGTATGAGCTTGGAGGTGAGCATAGTGAACTCGGCGCTATCATATTTTAAGCCCTCGGCGGCACTGCTCCGCGAAAATCTAAAACGCTTTTGGGGCGTACCGGCAATCGGTATGGTCTGCTGGTTCTTTGCGGGGATTTTCCCGTTGCTCGCGGATGGCATCGTCAACAACAATTGGTTTTTTGAGACGATTGCCGAAATGCATAATCCCTTTTTCATCTTCTTTTCCATCGCGTTTCCCTTTGTCGCCTCCGGCGTGACGATGCGATATCTGTTCTCCACCGCGTCATCCTCTGCAATGCACACGCTCCCCTTCACACGCGGAAAGCTGTTTTGCACGTCATTCGTATCAAGCGCCGTGATGTCCCTTGCCCCCGCGGCGGTTACGTTCCTTGTGCTGTCCCTTGTGGGTGGCGGGATTTTAATGCTCGTTCCCTTTGCCTTAACGGTGCTGCTGATGCTTTTTTATACTGCGATGTTCCACATTGCGGCTATGCTGACCGGCAACGCCGTGCTGTATACCGGGGTCAGCGGAATTTTGGCAGCCGCGCTTTCCGGCGCCGTGCTGCTGGTGGGCTTATACGGGCAAGCGCTGCTATACGGCTTCACTCTCAACGGAGTTTACGAGACTTATGCCGTCCGCTTCACTCCCCTGCTTTATATTGCCCTGACCTCCCCGGATTATGAGCCCGTATGGCTTGCCGTTTATATCCTCTCTGTACCTGTTATGTATGCCATCGGCGCGGCGTTATATTCCCGCCGACGGATAGAGCGCGCCGGGGATTCCTTCACCTTTACTTGGTTTGAAACGCTGTTTACATTCATTATCACGTTCGCCGGTATGACCATAATGTCCCTTATCTTTGAAGCCTCTGAGCTCGGCGAATTCCCCTTAAACCTCGGCAGCATTGTCGGCGCGGCACTCTGCTTTCTCATCGCGCGTATGGTAAGCCGAAAGAGCCTGCGTGTGTTCAATCGCCGGACGCTGGTTCAGGGCGGCTCATATCTCTGCGTGATAGCACTTATGCTCTGCACCTTAGTCTTTGACCTTACAGGCTACGAGCGGCGTGTTCCTGATGCGCGTGATGTAAAATCCGTCTCTATCGTCGGCAGCTTATCATATCATTTGTTTGATACGCTCGAAATTGAATTCACTGAACCGGAAAACATCCGCCACGTGACAGCGCTGCATAAGATGATGGTAAATGACTCCCGTTCGCGGACAAATACAGGTATCCGGGAGGGCGATATATTGATGAACTTCAGCTTAAATTATGCGCTCGCCGGTGGAGAATTAGCCCGTTCGTGGTCTGATTATATCACTATGGAAAGCGCCAACGAAAGCCTGAAAGCGCTGTTTGAGTCGCGGGAGGCAAAAGCGCAAGCCGACATCTTAAATCCCGATCTGGGAACGCCTGCCGGCATCACCCTTGACGCGCCATATGGAATGATGTCCTCATCGTATTACGGGGGGTCGGTAACTCTCTCCTCCGATGATTACGGCGAATTCCTCTCCGCCTTGAATAAAGATATACAAAGCGAGACGTGGGAAGAGTTCATCTCCCCCCACCCTGACGTGGTGAATGTTAACATAGCGTACAATGTATACGATCAACCACCATCCATGCAGCCGCCCCTATATGGACAATCATCCTCCGGAAGCTTTTATTCCATTAACAAATCAATTGAAATTCCTCCGCATTACTCGAACACAATAACGTGGCTGAAGCAAAACGGGCTGCATGCGCGCCTCACGGAGTGGCAAAAGCGCATCCTGTCCGCGGAGCTGTACGACCGGTCAACCGCCAACAACTATCCGTGGGAGTATGAAACCTTATATATTTCGGATGTGGCATTGATTCAAAGCGCGCTGGGCTGTGGGAGAAACCATTTGACTTATACAGATTATTCAATGCATTGGGAGCTTACGGTTTTCGTCGAAGTGGATGACAAGAATTACGGCTGGCATGATCAGCGCGAGTATAACGGCGTTATGGTTCCCGTGACAATCGTGAATATTTCACTGCCGCCCGACGCCCCGATTCTGAAGGAACTGATTGCCTCCGCGAAATAGCGGACGGCGCAAGGCAAGGCGGGCGGCTGTACCCACTACATGCCGCCCGCCCGAAGCCGTGGCTTGTTATGCCGCCTTGCTGAAAATACTTAGATTTGCTTTGCCTGCTTGCTGTACATCTCTGAAGCGATAAGCGCGTCCGTCTGCTCCGCCAGCCTGTTAAAGCCGAGGCGGTCGCGTATCACACCCTTCACGAAGCTCTTGGAGGAGGGACCCGCAAGACGCTCTATCGTGTTGAATATCGCAAAGAGGATAAGTCCGTATGCGATGTTTACGATGATACCCGCGACGTTATTGCGCACCTGCGAGGCGGTTTCCGTACCGGCGACGGAGGCGACCATTATGTACGTGGGATAGATGACGCCCGCAAGCGCGGCGCCGAGCTGGATATTTGTAAGAAACTTTGCCGGTGAAAAGCGGCGCGCGGACAGCACCGATGCGATGACAAATGCGATGGCAAGCTCGATGAGCAGGTCAACAATGCTGATGGTCATTTGCCAATGCGAGATGAATCCCATCAGGATGAAGAATCCGACCGTCGCCAGCGCCATCAACACAATCGGCAGCAGTCCCGTGTGTCTGCGGTTTTCGATGGAGATGATTTTCCCCAGCTCCACAGGGTCTCTCATGCTGGACACAGCCTCACGCGCGGCTGTCTCCTCATCCGCGCCGCGGCGCTGCGCCTCCGCGAACCGGCTTTGCAGCTGAGTTTTCAGCTCTCGACGCGTCTCCTCGCGCAGCTGCCTGTTTTTGATTTGATTGCAAACTGCGTCGATATACGCGGACAGGGTCTTGTTCATCATATGCGTTTCCTCCGTTAAATAAAAGTCGTGGGTTTTTCTTATGCCCTATTTTAATAACCGACTCCGTACTTGTCAATAATTCTTAACAAAAATTCACTTATTTCTTTATGCAGGGTGACTATTCCTCCCCACCGCCTCCCGTACCCTCCGGCGCGCACCCCGGCGCCGCGGCTTGCTTAGAGGTAGTACAATGTGATATACTGAACACGGAAACCATTGCGGAAGGGGGGCGGTGCCATATGTCTGACGGCGTCATCACGCTTTATCACGGCTCAATTTATAAATTCGACGCCATTGACGTGACGCGCGGCAAGCCGAACAAGGATTTTGGTCGCGGCTTTTATACCTCGCGCACCGAGCGGCACGCGGTAGGCATCGCCACCCGCAACCGCGCCATCGCGCTTGAACGCGCAAGGCAAGCCGGGCGCTCGCGCAGTGTTGACGCGTGGGTGTACTCCTATGCTTTTGACCTGCGTGAGCTTAAAAACCTGAACGTGAAGGAATTCACCGACGCCGGTCGCGAATGGGCGATGTTCGTCGCGGAAAACCGCAAAAACCGCGGCACACGCCACGGCTATGACGTCGTCATCGGCAACACGGCAAACGACGACACAAACACCACAGTTGAGCTTTTCGTAATGGGCGCTTACGGCGACGTGAACAGCGACGAGGCGATAGACACCTTTCTGCGCCTCATCCTGCCCGAGCGCCTGCCGCCTCAGATGTACTTCGGTACGCAAAAAGCCGCCGCGCTGCTGACGCCCACAGGCAGGAGGAAAATTTGAATGGTCACATACAACGAAAACACACGCAAGCTGCTGTTTAATTTGCATGTTGCCACGCTGGTTGACGAGCTTTCCCGAAAAGAGGGCAAGCCGACCACCGACTGTCTGCGCGAATT
>JAIRRO010000128.1 GCA_031255955.1 Oscillospiraceae bacterium | reverse complement strand
GACGCTTGCCCCAGAGCTGGGTGACAACGCAATCAGCTGCACCGCGCCCAGCAAGACGTTTAACATTGCGGGGATGCACGCCTCAATTATTTTCATATCGAATAAAGAGCTGCGCGAGCGGTTTAGTGAAGAAATTAAAGCCGTCGGCGGCGTGCAGGTAAATATGCTGGGGCTTGCCGCCTGCCGCGCGGCGTACACGGACGGGCGCGAATGGCTGGATGAGCTTTTGGTGTATCTGCGCGATAATTTCAATCTGATGAGTTCATTTTTATCGGAAAAACTGCCGGAGATTTCGTTCACCGCGCCGCAAGGCACATATCTGGCGTGGCTGGATTTTGCCGAATACGGAAAAAAACGCGGCTGCGAGACCCCGGGCGCGCTGGATGAGTTTATTACAAACCGCGCCGGGCTGTGGCTTGACGGCGGAGATATGTTCGGACCCGAGGGCGCGGGATTTCAGCGTATAAACATCGCCTGCACCCGCGCGACGCTCCGCGAAGCGCTGGAGAAGCTGGCAGCGGTTTAATCAGGGAAAAACGGCTTCGGCGACGACGCCTCAAGCTCGTTTTCAAACTCCGAAAAGATGTACAGCTTTACTCCGGGCGGCGATAAAATACAAGGGCAAAAATTTGACGATTCCCTTAAAACGCGCTATAATACATCAAACGCGAAACGGACTCCCGCGTCGCGAATTTTGAAAAAGGAGCGCGTAGCAAATGCAGGAGCGCAAAATGTATATAAACGGCGCGTTTACGGACGCCATTTCAGGGGCGCGGCTGACGACGTTAAATCC
This sequence comes from Oscillospiraceae bacterium, assembly GCA_031255955.1. Taxonomy (GTDB): domain Bacteria; phylum Bacillota; class Clostridia; order Oscillospirales; family Oscillospiraceae; genus JAIRRO01. Next base: position 16,105 of record JAIRRO010000128.1, on the reverse strand, counting down.
ATCCACGGGAGAGCCGTTCGGCACGGCGCCTGCGGCGGACGCCGCTGACGCTGACCGCGCGGTTCAAGCCGCCGCGGCGGCTTTTCCGGCGTGGAGCGCGCTGCCGCAAGCGGAGCGCAACAAATATCTGCTCCGCATAGCCGAGCGGATCCGCGCGCACGCGGAGGAAATGGCGGAAATAGAAGGCTTAGAGCATGGCACACCGTATAAGGACGCCTATGGCGTGTGTATGGGCGCCGCCGCCAAATTCGAATGGAGCGCCGCCGCCGCGTTCCGCCTGACGGGCGACCAAATACCGGTACCGAATCCCGACACGCTGACATACGTAAAGCGCGAGCCTGTAGGAGTCGTCGGCTTCATAATCCCGTGGAATCTGCCGACAATTATGACGGCGGTTAAGCTTGCCCCCGCGCTTGCCGTGGGCAACACGTGCGTATTAAAGCCGCCGTCGATAAACTCACAGATAGGGCTGAAATTTGCGGAGGTGATAGCTGAGGCGGAGCTGCCGCCCGGCGTCGTGAACGTCATTACGGGTTATGGCGGCGTTGTCGGCTCAGCGCTTGCCGCGCACCCCGCCGTGGATATGATAGGGTTCACAGGCTCCAGCGAAACGGGTAAAACGATTTTATCCCTCGCCGCGCCAACCGTGAAAAAATGCGTGATGGAGCTTGGCGGCAACAACCCCGTTTTAATATTCCCCGACGCGGATATTGACGCCGCGATAAAAATTCTCGCGTGGCGGCAGTTTAATAACTCCGGGCAGCACTGCTCCGGTCCCGGACGATATTATGTACACGAGAGCGTGTATGACGCGTTCCGCGACAGCTTTGTCGGCTATGCGCGCTCATTAAAAATCGGCGACCCGTCGAAGGATAAAGCCGTGGATATGGGACCGCTTGTGTCAGCAGAGCACCGCGACCGCGTGATGGGGTATATACAAAGCGCCGTTTCAGAAGGCGCGGAAATCGCCTGCGGCGGAAAGACAATTGAACCCGGATTCTTCATCGAGCCTACGGTTCTCACCGGCTGCACACATACGATGAAGGCAGCGCGGGAGGAAATCTTCGGACCCGTCGCCGTTTTGATAAAATACACGGACAGCGACGACCTCATATCGCTTGCGAACGACTCCGCCTACGGGCTGTGCGCCCACGTGTGGACGCGCGATATTCCGAAGGGGATGAAGCTGATCGATAAGCTGCATGTCGGCGCGGTGTTTATCAACTGCCAGATGCTGACGGACGAGCAGCCGTGGGGAACCAGCATCCGCGAAAGCGGCATCGGCAAAGAAGGCGGCATATACGGCATGGAGGAATTCACGGACAAAAAACTCGTTTGCGTAAATTACGCGTAAAGCGGAGGGAATACAATGAGCGATTATAAAATTCTTATCAACGGCAGGCTAGTTCTGCCCGTTCTGGGCGGGACGATGGAGGTTATCAATCCGGCGGATAATTCCGTCGCGGCTGTTGTGCCGCGCTGCACGGCAGAGGATGTGGAGCTTGCGGTCAGCGCGGCGCGCGGCGCCGCGTGGCAATGGAAAAACACATATATCGGCGAGCGCGCGGAGCTGCTTTTCCGCTTGGCGGACATTGTGCGGGAGCATTCTGAAGAGCTTGTCGCGCTGGAAACGGCGCAGTACGGCGGTCCCGTATCCAAAACGCGCAATTTTGATATAAAGTTCGTCCCCGGCGAGTTGGAATTCATCGCGGGACTCGGCAGGGCAACAACGGGACTTACCATCTCCGCCGACCCCAATGCCCGCGTGATGACGGTGCGTGAGCCGCTGGGCGTTGTCGGGCTGATATCCCCGTGGAATTTTCCGCTTGTCACGGCGGTGTCCAAGCTTGCTCCGGCGCTGATAATGGGCAACACGGTTGTGATGAAGCCCGCCTCCTGCGCCCCGCTTACCGTGCTAAAGCTGGGCGAGTACATTATCGAAGCGGGCATACCGGCGGGCGTTGTGAATATCGTCACGGGTCCCGGTGGAGAGGTCGGGGAGGCGATTGTCACGCACCCCGGCGTCGATAAAATCAACTTTACCGGAGATTCCTCTGTCGGCAAGCGGATTCTTTCTCTCGCAGCGCCGCGCGTGATGCCCATTGCGGCGGAGCTTGGCGGAAAAAACGCTATGATTGTACTGGACGACGCGAATATCGACGCCGCCGTGGAGGGCGCGACGCACGCCGCGTTTTTCAATTCGGGGCAAAACTGCGGTTCTCCGAGCAGATTTTATGTTCAGGCGGGGATTTATGACGAGTTTGTCTCGCGCTTTATAAGGGCGGCGTCAAAAATCGTCGTCGGAGACCCGACGGACGAAAACACGATGATGGGACCGCTGGCATATATGAAATGCCGCGAAACAGCGGAGGCATATATCGAGGGCGCAAAGCGCGACGGCTGCCGCGCGCTGTTGGGCGGGACGCCGCCGAGTGACCCGTATCTCGCCCGCGGGGCGTTCGTCCTGCCGACGATTTTTGAGGTGTATGACAACAAAATCGAGCTTATGCAGGAAGAAATTTTCGCGCCCGTTGTCGGCGTGATGAAGATAAGCACACCGGAGGAAGCCGTGGAGCTGGCGAACGAAAGCCGCTACGGACTCTCCGCGTCGATATGGACGTCGGATTATCGCCTTGGGATGCTGCTGATAGAGCGGTTGAAAGTCGGAACGGCGTGGATAAATCAGCACCTTGCCATTGTGCCGGAAACGCCGTGGGGCGGGCAAAAGGAATCCGGCTGGACGAAGGAAAATTCTGTGCTGGTGCTTGATGAATACTGCTATCACAAGCATATTTGGATACATATGTCCGAAACGCCGCACACATTTTGGGAGGATCGCATAAGGCTTGATTAGCCGATAAAACGCGATTCGGGAAAGGGTTGTTATTATGCCGTCAATCTGGTCAGCGCCGAACCCCATACTTTTCGGCTTTGGAGCAGCGGAGCAAACGGGCGCGGAGCTTCGCCGCCTTGGGTGCAAGAAGGCGCTTGTCGTTTTTGACAAGGGCGTTGCCGCCGCGGGAATATCCGGCAAAATCATTAAAATAATAGAGGACGCGGGTATTAAAGCCGTGCCGTTCGGCGATGTGCAGGCTGACCCGCCGGATTGGTCGGTGGAGGCAGCCGGGGCGCTTGCCGTTTCCGAAGGCGCGGACTGCGTCGTCGGCGTCGGCGGAGGCTCCAGCCTTGACACAGCGAAGGGCGCGAAGCTGCTTATCGCAAATCCCCCTCCGTTAAAGCGCTATTACGGGCGCGAGGGCGTTGTCACACAGCCCTCTGTGCCGTTGATTGTCATACCCACCACAGCCGGAACAGGCAGCGAATGTACGCCCGGCGGGGTGATAACAGATACCGAGCGCGGTATAAAAACAAACATCGCGGGCGTCGGCTGCTCTGTCACGCTTGGAATTGTTGACCCCGAGCTGACAATGGGATTGCCGCCCGCCGTGACGGCAGCCACCGGTATGGATGCGCTGTGCCACTGCGTTGAGTCGCTCACCTCCGCGCGCGCCAACGCCATATCAGCCATAACAGGGCGAGAGGGCATAGCGCTCGTCGCCCGTCATCTTGCCCGCGCCGTTCGGAACGGGGACGACAGGGCAGCGCGCGAGGGTATGATGAAGGCTTCCACGCTGGGCGGCATTTCGATGTCCGGCGCGCTGTGCCATCTGTCGCACGATATCGGGCGCAGCTTGGGGGCAAAATTTCACGTTCCGCACGGCAACGGCTGCGCCGCGTGTTTGCCGCAGGTGTTAGAGGTCACAGCGCCCGTGAAAACAGCGGAGGTTCGATACTTCGCGGAGTGCTTCGGCGCACAGCTGCCGCCGGACGCGTCCGCTGCTGATATCGGCGCGGCGGCGCGGGACGCCGCGCGTGGGCTGATGACGGAAATATCGCTGCCGACGCTGCCTAAGCTGGGCTTGGGACTGGGCGAGCTTTTAGACGCCGTGCCGGACGAGGTTGTGATGCAATGCGAAATGGCGGCGAAAAACGGCATAGTCACCTCGCCCCTGCCCGTAACGCGCGCCCTTATCGCGGACATAATAACGCGGGCATATAATGAAAATTAACTTGAAAATTAGCCTGAAATTAGCTTGAGGAGCAAAAATGAATTTTTCCGACGACATACTTAAAAAAAGCGAAATTGCCGTGCTGCGTCTGCGCGAGCTGTTCAGCGGGAACGGCTATGAGCGCTATGAGATGAACAATTTTGAAGAATATGAGCTGTACGCCGCCAACAAAGCCTTTCTCGGCTCGGACGATATAATCACGTTTACAAATCCGGGGGGCAGGCTGATGGCAATGCGCCCGGACGTCACGCTTTCGATAGTAAAGAACACAAAAAGCGCGGCAGGCGGCGTTACGCGGCTGTATTACAACGAAAATGTCTACAGACGCGCGGGATCAGAGGGGGAGCTGCGCGAGCGCGCCCAAGCGGGCGTTGAATGTATCGGCGATATTGGCGTCCGCGAGATGAGTGAGGTTATCGCGCTGGCGGTGAAAAGCCTTGACGTGCTGACGGAGCGCGGCGGGGAGGTGCGCCAAAGCCAAAGCCAATGCCAAAGCCAATGCATAGATGTTTCGCATATGGGCTTTCTCGGCGGGCTGCTTGACGGCTTGGGGCTGCCGCCGTCGGCGCGCGCGGAGCTGCTGCGGCGCGTCGGTGAAAAGAATGTGCCGGAGGTGTCGCGCCTTGCCGCGCGATACGGCGCGGAGGCAGAGCGCGCGCTGTCTGAAATAATCTCTCTCGACGGTGCGCCCGAGGCTTCTCTTAAAAAGCTCGCGTCGCTTGCCCATGATGAGCGCACAGCCGCCGCCGCGCGCGAGCTGGACGAGGTCACGCGTGAGCTGCGCAGGTTATGCCCCGACGCCGATATCAGAATCGATTTCTCGGTGGTCAGCGATTTGGGTTATTACGACGGAATTATGTTTCAGGGCTATATCGAGGGCATACCCGAGGCGGTGCTGTCCGGCGGCAGATATGACGGGCTGATGAAAAAATTCGGGCGGCGGCAGGGCGCCGTCGGCTTCGCCGTGTACGCCGACCTGCTGGAGCGCGGGGAGCCGGTATCGCGCGGGGTGCCGGACGGTATGTTGAATATCGCGCTGCCGAAGGGCAGGCTGGGCGAAACGGTTTACGGGCTGTTTGAGAAAGCCGGATACGGCTGCGAGGATGTGCTTAGCGATACTCGCAAGCTGGTGTTTGAAAACGCGGCGGCGGGCGTGAGGTATTTTTGGGTGAAGCCGTCCGATGTGGCGATTTATGTGGAGCGCGGCGCTGCCGACCTCGGCGTTGTCGGCAGCGATGTTTTAGCGGAGCAGTTCCCGGCGGTGTATGAGCTGGCTGACCTGAAAGCCGGGCTATGCCGCCTTGTTGTCGCCGCGCGGGAGGAATTTAACGACACACGCGGCGGGGCGCTGCGCGTCGCCACCAAGTTCGTGAATGTCGCGCGGGATTATTACGACTCGCAAAACCGCGAGATTGATATTATAGAGCTGCACGGCTCGGTGGAGCTTGCCCCGCTGCTCGGACTGAGTGACGTCATCGTGGACATTGTATCCACCGGCGCGACGCTGCGCGAGAACGGACTTGTGGAAAAGGAAGAGGTCTGCCACGTCTCCGCGCGCCTGATAGCGAACAAGACGGGGTATAAGTTCAAGCATAATGCCGCGGCGCGGCTGGCGGAAAAAATATCTGAAATCATCAACAACTGATACGAAAGGCGCGGGATTCGGTAATGATAAGAACCGTAGAATATAAGGCTTTGACGGCGGAGGACATTCGTCCGCGCAGCGTGTCGCGCTCTGACGTGTCCGACGCTGTAGCCGCGATATTAGAGGACGTGCGCAATCGCGGTGACGATGCGCTTGTGGAATACAGCCGCAAATTTGACGGCGCGGAGCTGTCGGCGTTTGAGGTGCCGCGCGCGGAATGGGACGCCGCCGTGAACGCCGTGGAGCCGGAGGCGCTGCGGATATTTGAGCGCGCGCGCGATAATATAGCGGCGTTCCACCGCAACCAAATTCGCCGCGGCTTTGTGTCGCACGGGACGCCGGGCGCTGTAATGGGGCAGCGGATAACGCCGATAGAGCGCGTGGCGATGTATGTGCCTGGCGGCTCGGCGGCGTATCCCTCCTGCGCCCTGATGGCTGCCGTTCCGGCAAAGCTTGCCGGAGTAAGCGAGCTTATAATGACGACGCCGCCCGGAGAGGACGGCGGGATAAAAAACAAATACATTCTTGCGGCGGCGAAGCTCGGCGGCGTGGACAGGGTGTTTAAGCTCGGCGGGGCGCAAGCCATCGCCGCGCTTGCCTACGGCACAAAAACCGTTCCGCGCGTGGACAAAATCGTCGGTGCGGGCAACGCCTTCGTCGCGGAGGCGAAGCGGCAGGTGTTTGGGCAGGTGGGCATAGATATGATGGCGGGACCATCTGATGTTTTAATTATCGCCGACGCCGATTCTGACCCTGCCCTAACGGCTGCCGATATGCTGGCGCAAGCCGAGCATGACGCGCTTGCCCGCGCGGTGCTGATTACACCCTCGCGCGCGCTCGCGGCGGCAGTAGCGCTTGAGCTGGAGCGTCAGCTTGAAGCGCTGCCGCGGCGCGACACCGCGCGCGCATCTATTGAGGATAACGGCATAATCATCATATTGGATACAATAGCGCAGGCGGTGGAGCTATCCAACAAGATTGCCCCGGAGCATTTGGAGCTGCTGGCGGACAACGCCTTTGACTATTTGGAGGACATAAAAAACGCCGGAAGCGTATTCCTCGGCAGACACACGCCGGAGGCATTGGGTGACTATCTTGCAGGTCCCAGCAACACGCTGCCGACGCTGGGGATGGCGCGGTTCGCCTCGCCGCTATCCGTGGACGACTTCACAAAACGCTCATCGTTTACATATTTCGGCGAGCGGGCGCTGACGGACGTCGGACGCGACATTATCACCTTCGCGGAGATAGAGGGCTTGTCCGCCCACGCGCGCTCTGTTCAAAAAAGATTGGATAAATACGACGCCGCGCGCGGGAACGGTCAGAGCGGCGAAAAAGGAGAAACGCGGTGAGCAGATTTTTCAGCGCGGAGCGGCGCGGACTGACGCCGTATACGCCCGGCGAGCAGCCGCGCGGAGAGACGCTTATCAAGCTGAACACGAACGAGGCGCCCTATCCGCCGCCGCAAAGCGTAATTGACGCCGCAGCGGACGCCGCGCGCGCCACGCGGCTGTATTCCGACCCCGAGGGCATCGACCTGCGGCGCGCCTTGGGAGAGTATCACGGCATCTCATCAAAAAACATCTCCTTAAAAAACATCTCTTTGGGAAACGGCTCTGACGAGACGCTGGCGTTCGCCTTTGCCGCCTTTGGCGGGCAGGGCTCCGCCTTCGCGTTTCCGGATATAACATACGGGTTTTATCCCGTTTTCGCGTCGCTGTTCAATATTCCGTATACAGAAATTCCGACGGACGCGGCGCTCGCGATACGCACGGAGGATTACATCTCCATCGGCAAAAACATCGTGCTGGCAAACCCGAACGCGCCGACGGGCATCGTCCTGCCGCTGAGCGACATCGAAAGTATCGCGGCGTCAAACCCCGACCACGTTGTCATCATCGACGAAGCCTACGCCGATTTTTGGGGTGAAACAGCGATTCCGCTGACGGCGCGGTATGAAAACCTTCTTGTTGTGCGCACATATTCAAAATCCCGCTTCTTGGCGGGGGCGCGGCTGGGCTATGCTGTTGGAAACGCGGAGCTTATCCGCGACCTTGAAACAGTGAGATACAGCTTTAATCCGTACAACATCAATTCCATGACGCTGGCGGCGGGCGCGGCGGCGCTGGGGGAGAGCAAGTATTACAAAACGCGCTGGGATGAAATTATCGCCGCGCGCGGGCAAACGCAAGCAGCCCTTACAGCGCTCGGGTTTGACATAACGCCCTCGCAAGCCAACTTTGTTTTCGCGCGCCGCGACGGCGTATCGGGAGAAACGCTTCAAAAAATGCTGCGTGAGCGCGGCGTTTTGGTGCGGACGCTGGGACGTGAGCGCATACGCGACAGACTGAGAATAACGGTGGGTACGCCGCAGCAGATGAAGCAGCTCATCGACGCTATGGCGGACGCCTTAAAAAATTTGTGAGCAAAAGGAGAACACAACGATGAGAACGGCGGAAATTAAACGCGCGACGACAGAGACGGATATCACCCTATCCCTTGCGCTTGACGGCTCGGGGAAGGGTGAAATTGACACTGGAATCGGCTTTCTCGACCATATGCTGACGCTTTTCGCAAAGCACGGACGGTTCGATTTATCGGTGAAATGCGTCGGTGACAGATATGTTGACGACCACCACAGCGCGGAGGACATCGGAATTTGCCTCGGCGCGGCGTTTGCGGAGGCGATAAGCACTGGAGAGGGCATCACGCGTTACGGTGATATCACGCTGCCGATGGATGAGGCGCTTGTGCTGGCGGCGGTTGATATTTCCGGACGCGGCTGGCTGGAGCTGACGCTGCCGTTGGACGCGCCAAAGGTAGGGGAGTTTGACACAGAGCTTGTGCGCGAGTTCTTTCTCGCGTTTACGCGCCGCGCGGGGATTACGCTGCACATCACAAAGCTTGCCGGGATGAATGTACACCACATCATAGAAGCGTGCTTTAAGGCTGTCGCCCGCGCGCTGGCAAAGGCTGTGGAGATAAACCCGCGCCTTGCGGGGGAAATTCCCTCTACAAAGGGAGTGCTGTAAATTGACCGCCATAATCGACTACGGCGTCGGGAACTTGTTTTCGCTGCGATGCTCGCTGGAATATATCGGAGAGCGCGCCGCCGTCACGCGGGACGCCGAAACGGTATACCGCGCGGACAGAGTGATATTGCCCGGCGTCGGGGCGTTCGGGGACGCCGCGCGGAAGCTGCGCGAGAGCGGAATGACAGACGTCGTACTCTCGCATGCGAGCGAGGGCAAGCCGCTGCTGGGCATCTGCCTCGGAATGCAGCTGCTGTTTGACCGCAGCTTTGAATACGGTGAGCATCAGGGGCTGGGCTTAATCCCGGGCGATGTACTGCCGATTGAGCCTGTTATTCCAAAGGGCTATAAAATCCCGCATATCGGCTGGAACGCGTTGAAATTCCCGAAAGAGCGCAGCCGCACCCCGATATTTAAGTATATAAACGCCGGTGATTGCGTGTATTTCGTACATTCCTTTCACGGCGCGAGCGCGCGGGAGGATACGATAGCGACGGCGGAATACGGCGGGGAGCTGACAGCCGCCGTTGCCCGCGGAAACGTCTATGGCGCGCAGTTTCACCCCGAAAAGAGCGGAGAAGTGGGGCTTGGCATACTAAAAGCGTTCTGCGAGCTGTGACGTGCCTTGACAACGTGCCGCCCGCGATGTAATATACCCTGCATAAGCAGAAAAATAAAAACGATATAAAAACGAAGGGAACGATAACAATGGGAGCGAAAAAAGTAATAACAACCAATAACGCACCGGCGGCGATAGGTCCGTATTCGCAGGGGATTTCCGCCGGGGGATTTGTATTTGTATCGGGGCAGCTGCCGATAGACCCCGCAACGGGAGAGCTTGCGCCGGGCGGCGTTTCAGAGCAGACAGAGCGCTCAATAAAAAACGTGAAAGCCGTGCTGGAAGCAGCGGGTCTCACGTTGGGTGATGTATTAAAAACTACGGTTTTCTTAAAGGATATGAACGACTTTGCGGCGATGAACGCGGTTTACGCCGCGCATTTTACATCAGACTGCCCGGCGCGCGCCGCCGTGGAGGTTGCGCGCCTGCCGAAGGATGCGCTTGTGGAAATAGAGGCTATCGCCTGCGGTTAATAGCGGCATAGCAGTATGGCGGCATAGCAGCGCTACGCCACCAAATCCACCAATAAGCCCTGAAGCTCGCCGACGCGGGCAAGAAGCTCAAGCTCTGTTTCCTGAGAAGCCAGAACGGCGTCGGCAAGCTCCGTCAGCTTTTCGTCCACCGTTTTGACGGTCACGAAAAAGCGCCCGTGTCTGCGCCCACCCGCGGAGTCGCGCGAAAATTCATAGCCGTTAGAGATAACATCGTTTAAAAAGCTGCGCACAAGCGAGCGATAACGCTCAAGCTCTGACGGAATGGGGCGCCTTGCCAGCCGCTTGCCCTGTTCCTCGATATCGGCGATAAGCGAGGCGAGGTGTTCCTCATGCTCGCGTTTTGACATATCCGTAAGCGTCCGCTGGAACGTAAGAGGCTCAGCCTCCGGATCAGAGCGGGACGATACCGATCGCGGCGCGCCCTGCAGACGCCCCGCCATATTGAATTCACGAACCTTGATACTGCTCATAGGCGTAAACTCACCCTTTTTTACATTTTAATATCAATGACGTCGGACGCCTGATAGGGCATAGGGTCATATCCCGCCAGACCGCGGCGGATATCGGCGCGCCGCGCGTTTGATTTGCCGAGCTTTTTCATACTGACAGACAGCGTTTCAATGTTTTCAGAAACTATCGCCTGCAGCCCCGAAAGCTTTTCGCGAAGCGCGGGGGAGGGCTCACTGCCGTCAAGGGCGTTTTTTATCCGTTCTTCAAGCTCCATCGCGCTCTCAAAAGAGGCGTTAAGAGCGTCATAATCCTCGCTGTCGATTAATTGGCGCTGCTTTTCGGCAAGAGACTTGTATTCGTCAAGCAGTCCGTCGAGCAGCCGCGCGGAGTCATTCATTTGCGGCGGCAGCGGCGGTGACGCCAACCTGCGAATCGGCAATTTCCTGCCACGCGGAGCGAAGCTCATCCACGATGCCGAGGATGTCGGGAATCTTGGACATATCCTTTTTCACGTTCGCGTCAATCAGCTCGTGCAGAATAAATTCGTACAGACGCAACAGGTCGTCCGAAATCGGCACGGACATATCAAGCGAATTCATAAGCTCTGATATGATATTCTGCGCTTTGATAAAGCACGTGTGGGCTTTTTCAACGTCGCCCTTTTCAGAGGCGCGTTCGGCGCGGACAATATTTTTTTTAAGCCCATCATAAAGAAGCACGATAAGCTCAACGGGGCTGGCGGTTAAAACATGCTGCCGCCTGTAGAGGTCCTGAGGGTTATTTGACATAGCTGCCGCCTCCGAGTGTTTTTACTTGTTTTGCGGAGTTAAAAGGCTCGCCAGCCAGCTTGATTGCTCGTTCATTTTTGACATAGCAGTCTCCATAGCGGCGAACTTGAGGTAATATTTCTCTTCCATTTTAGCCATCTTTTCCTCAAACGCCGCAATGTTTTCGGAAGCCGCGGTCAAGCGATCCTGAAGCGATTTCAGGTTGTTTGCGCCGGAGCCCATATTGTACGTATCGATGAAAGAGGAAACGCGGTTGATATAGCCGCCCTCGCCGGAGAAAACGGACATCACGCGCTCGGGATTGCTTTCAATAGCCGCGCGGAGCTTGTTTTCGTCAAGGGCGATGCCTGAGCGGCTGTCGCCCAGCGTCCACTTCTGCGTGGTGGAATCCTGCTCGTAATAAGTGCCCATTTTAAGACCGATGGAGGCGGGGGAGAGACCAGCGCTTGAAACGGTTTCGTACATCGCCGTGCGCATATTGGAGAGCAAACGCTTAATACCGGCGTCGCCATAGATGACGCCCTTCTTCGCGATGGCTTCATAACTTTTTATCTGCTCTTCCGTGAGGGAGGCTTTTTCCTCGTCCGTAAGCGGCTGATAGCCGCGCTCGTTGACCGATTTGCGCGTGGACACCAGCTCGTTGAGCTTCTTGGTGAGCGTGTTATAGCCATCGACGAACTTTTTCACCTTGTCCACCACGGCGGAGACGTCCTTGCGCACCGTTGCGAAAATTTCTTCCCCGGGATTGGTTTTGCGGTTGAGGGCATATGTGATGCCGTCCAGCGTGAACGTGTTTGAGTTGCGTTCGACAACGGACCCATCGCTAAATTTGATTTTGGCGTTCGTCCCGGCAGCCATAGTGGCACCACTAATACCGAACGCTGCGAAAGTGTTGCCGGTGGTGTCGGAGAGCGAAAGCGAAGAGGTGGAACCCTTTGCGTTAGTCTCGATGGAGAGCTTATCCGTGATTTGAGAATATGTCATAGTGACGCCGGCGTCAGAGGCGTTCACGGTGTTTATCATCTTACCGAGCGTATCATCCTTGTTAAAGGTGAAATCCTTGCCGTTGATACTGAACGAAACATTGCCGGAGGAGTCAAAGGCTAAAGCGGTATTCAAATTCAAATCTTTCAGTGCTGTGGCGGCTGATAAACCCTCGGGGTTCGCGGGATTCGAAACTGTGCCGGTACTGGTATAAGACGCGCCCTTTGCAAGGCTGTCAACAGATTTTATCGAAATACTGCCCGCCGTGGCATACACAGAGGGCGTGAGCGTCACGGCGTTTGCGCCGGAGCCCGTGACGTTGACGGTATAGGCATTATAAGCGGATTCGCTTGTAAGGCTGTCCGCGCCCATTACGCTCGCGAAGTTATACTTAAAATCGCGCAGCAGATTAGAAACCTCACTATACGCCTCTTGCCTCCAGGTGAGCGTTGTGCGTGCGGAGTTTTGACGGTCGAGCTTGATTTGCTCGATTTTCATCAGGCTTTTTACCAGTTCATCGGTATCCATACCGGATACAAGTCCGGTGAGCCTCAATGTGTTCATTCCTATCGCCATGTAAAACAGACCCCTTTCTGCGCGCCGTCCGCGCTATGCGTTATATCGGAATATTTCCGCGGAACTTTACCGTTAAAATCACTCGTGGACAAAATATCGGACGCTTTTCATACCGGCGTCGCTATAGATATTGCCGAGGTAGGAATAGTTTGTGACCACGGAACCGGCTTGCGCCACAGCGACGCCGAGCCGCGGATCGTAATCAGTTCGGGACGGGACAACCATCGAAATATGGCTGACGGCGCTTGACACCGCGACGGCGGGACGCCCCCGGTTCGCCTGAAGCTGCGCCTGCTCGGGCGAAACCTCCACCCAGCCATAGCTTTTGCCTGTAGAAGCAAGCCAGCGCCCCATGGACAGCGCGTTTAGCTCGCTTGCCCCCGCGGTGTCCGGATATTCCATAGGAGCGCCGGAGGCGGGGTCGATATAATGCGGAACCTCGCAGCCGAGGGCGCGCGTGACGTCCCAAACAAAGATGTTGCAATATGTATGCCCGTTTCTGCCGGGGGCATAGCGCGGGGCTTGCGTAACGTCAAACTGGGCGACGGCGGCGATATAATTCTCCGGGGAGCGCTCAGATGGCATATTTGTATACACAGGCGACGCGGGAACCCATTCGGCGGTGGGGAGAACGGCGCGCGCGCCGGAGGCGGAAAACGCCGAGCTTATGGAAGCCGCGGGGATATACGGCGCGGCGGCTGCTGCCTCAGACGGAGTGCGCAAAAATTCGGAATCGTACCCGACGGCGTTGATTATCGGCTCACCCGCGGAGCGGGAGCCGGTGAAGCTTTCTGCCAGCGCGGCGGAGATGGCGGAAAGATAGATGGCGTCCGCGCCGGAGGCTGAGGAAGAAATCCCCTGCATCATCTGCATAAGCATAAACAGCGCAAGCTGCTTTTCAGAGGCTCCGCCGTCCACGGCGCTTGCCAGCAGCAGGGCGCTCATATCGCCGCCGGGAACAGCCTCAGAGGCGTTCATACCGCCGGAGACGGCAGTGGCGTTAAGTCTGGCGTCACGGCTGACGGCGTCAGCCAACGCTGAGGCGAAGCCGTCGTCATTAGCCCGGCGCGTGACCTGCTCGACAGGAGGCGCAAGCTGCGCGGGCGTAAGCTGCGTAATTGGTGATAAAGAATTAATGTCCATGCGTGCATTATCTCACTTTCGGGGGAGGATGTCAATAAAATTTCTCGGCGTAAGCCTTATCCATATCGGCGATAAATAAAAGAATACCGGCGATTGCCTCATACAGCTCCGGGGGAATCTCGTTACCGATGTCCAGCCGCGACAGCAGCGCGACAAGCGGCTCATCGGGGATTACGGGGACGCCGAGGGACTCCGCGCGCTCGATGAGGCGTTCGGCAGCCTCACCCTCGCTGAATGCGGTAAGCACGGGCGCGACGTCATGCTCGGGGTCATACTTCAGCGCGGCGGCGCGGCGGCGCTTTGGCGCCTTTTCCGCGCTCATATGGATAAATCCACATAGCGCGCGTGAAGGTCGCGGCGCTCGGGGACTGCGCCCGTAAGCAGCGTTTCAAAATCGTCGTCCTCACCGGGGACAACGGCGCGCATCCGAGTAAGGTTAAAGCCCGATTCAGAAAGAATTTCGGCGAGCTTATCCGTATTGGAGAGTAGGAGCGCGCGCGCGCCGTCGCTTGCTGTTTTCATACGCACGGCGATGTCGTGACCTGTTACGGACACAAGCGCCTCCCATTTGCCCATCGCGGGCAGCTCCAGAGACAGCAGCATATCAGAGCTCTCGCCGCCGCGCCGTCCTTTTTTGCCGCGTCTGAAATACAGCTCAGCCTCGCGCCGCTCACCGCGGATATTCATCGGGACTCGCGTATGGAAAAACGCGCCCTGAGGGTCGCGCTCCGGCAGCGGGGTGTTCGTCACCTCGCGCGCTTGAATCGCGCGCTGCGCTTCGGCGCCGCGCGAATTGGACACGCGCGCGGCTTCGGAATCCGGTAAGGCTCGCCTGCCGGCGGCAGCGCGCACAGAATCGGCTTCGCTCGGCGGCGCTGCTCTGTTCGGCGCGGCGGAGCGTGTGGGGCGGGGCGCTGTCTGCCCGTCGGCAGCTGTGGTAGCTGCTGCGGCTGCCGCCGCTGTGGCTGTGGTTTCGGTGGTATTCACCGCGGCGGGGGCGGGGGAGGCTTGCCCCTGTGGCGCGCCCTGTGCCTCCGGGGTGTTTTGCACGGGCAAGGCGGCGCCGGCGCGGGCGGGCGCGGAGCCTTGGGATACAGCGTCGGCGCTTTGCGCGGGAGCCGCCCCGGCGGCGGCGCGCTCGGGGATGGATTGCGAGGCTTCATCAATCAACGCGTTCGGCGGCGGCGCGGACCCGGGCGCCGCCATATCGGGCAGCGCCGCTTGCCGCGCGGCGTCCGGGGGCGTTGCGACAGCCTGTGCG
Source organism: Oscillospiraceae bacterium (assembly GCA_031255955.1). Taxonomy (GTDB): domain Bacteria; phylum Bacillota; class Clostridia; order Oscillospirales; family Oscillospiraceae; genus JAIRRO01. The sequence goes on along the minus strand of JAIRRO010000128.1, from coordinate 1,043 downwards.
TTATCCGCCGCGGGGGCGGCTGCATCTGCATCGGGAGTGTTTATCGGCTGCGCTGTGGAATCGGCAATTATCCGCTGCGCCTCGCCCTCTGTTACCGCGGCGGCGTCCTGCGGGATGGCGTCGGGCGACGGCGGTGTTAAGGCGGACTCGATATCAACAGCCTCGGCGGGGATAGGCGCTCCGTCCGGCGACGGGGCTTGGGGCGGCGCCGAGGCTGCGGGTGTGCGCGGAGGGATGAAGAAAGCCTCATCCTCACCCAGCTCACCCAAAAGCAGACGGATACCCTCATCCTCCAGCCGCAGGAGGATATATCCGTCGCGCGCCTCGGCGACGGTCATATTCACAACGTCGCCGCGACTGAGCCTGACGGCGCCCTCAAAGCGCGCGGTGAACACAAGTCCCGCCGCGGTTTTCAACCGCGCGGCGAGGGCGTCCGCGGAAAGCACACGTGCCTCCAGCATATCGCCCACGCGCGGCAGCTCACGCGTTTCACTCGGGACGGCGCGGAGCAATATTTCATTGGTGTTATAGTTATCGACTCTCATAAGAATTTTATCGTTATAAAGTCCGCGGGACTTGAGAGCGGGGGAGCCGCGGCTGCGCGCCTATTCGGGCGCGTCCTCCGTTTCAAGCTCCAGCAGCAGCACAAACCGATGCAGCAGGGCGGCGATTTCCGCGCGCGACGCGGTACCCTGCGGGTCAAAGAGGTTGCCGGGCTTGCCGTTGATGATGCCGATGCGATAGCCCCAAAGAACAGCCTCTGCTGCCCAATCGGCAATTTCATCCGAATCGTTAAACGGAATGCCGTCATCAAACAGCTGCAGCAGCTCAGCCAGAGCCTCGCTGTCCCCGTTTTCGGACGCCCACTGTACATAGCGGTAAAGCACCGTCACCAGCTCCTGACGCGTAATCCCGCCGTCGGGATTGAAGCGTCCGCCGCCAACGCCGTTGACTATGCCGTTATCGGCTGCCCACGCAACGGCGGCTGTGTACCACTGATTTGCCGGGACGTCGATGAATATCGCATCGCCGGACGATGTACC
>JAIRRO010000111.1 GCA_031255955.1 Oscillospiraceae bacterium | reverse complement strand
AAGGCGGAAACAATAATATTGGTATCCAGTACGACCTTCGTCACTCCAGAACGCTCCGTTTTTCTTTTCGGTATGCTTGGATTTCGGCGTCGATTTCTTCATCGCTTAAATAGCCGCGCTCGCTTGCTTCCTCACGCATCGTGCTGATTTCGCGCATAAGCCTCGCTTGACGGATAAGGCGCAGTGTTTCCTCAAAATTGTTTTCAGTAATTCCGACGACCAGCGCCGTCGGCTTACCGTTGTCCGTGACGATGATTTCATCCTCAATATCAAGCTCGCCCCAGATATCCTGTGCCGAAGCGCGCAAATCTCCCGCTGTGACAAATTTCATTCTGCAATGCGCCCCCTTTCACATAGAGTATACCCCGCCGCCGCGCGTTTGTCAAACGCGCGAGGTATTCGCGTTGTGCCGAATAATACATTCACGCGGGGTGCAGCAGCCGGTCGGCGTTTCGCCGCACGCGTTCAAACACATCCGCGGGCAGAGCCTCGCGCGCCTTGTATAAATTAGAAAGCGTCGCCTCTATCATATCTGATGGCAGTCGCCGCGCCGCGTTCGCGAAGCTGTCGGAATAACCGCCGGAGGATGCCGCCGAGCCCAGCGCGGCGCCGTTATCAAACAGCGGGTGCAGCCGCGAGCCGTCCAGCACAGCCAAATTCGATAAATTACGGTCAGCCTGCTCCATTATGTAGTCAAGAATCAAGGCGCGGTAAAAATCAACGCGGAACTGGTCGGACATCGAATCAACAAGCTCGGTCAGGGAGAGCTTTTTCGCGTGTGCCAGCTTATAAAACGAAATAATCCCGTCGGACTCCGGATAAAGCGCGACAAAAGAGATAATCGCAGGCTTGCCCCCGCACGCCCTGCCCGGTTCCACGGGACATACGGGGATGGACAGCGTGTCGCCTATTATCTTATAGCACAGTTCGTTTCGCAAAACCTCAGGCTTATCCAGCTTGATAATCCCCGCCTTCTTGGAACGGATATCATAACCGAGAAACCTGAAGGTGCGCTTTGAAACGCCCTCGCCCGAATCGTACATATCGCGGACATAAACAAAGCTGTCATCGCTGAAAAATTTTGATAAATCGGCGATTTCCCCGTACAGCGATTGAATATTGTCCGCGTCGTCCACCGTGTAATTGACACCGTTGCGGCGAAGGGAGCGGCGGTCGATAAGCAGCGCGCGGCTCTCGCCGAACGAAACGACAAATCGCTCGCCGCATATGCCCAACAGACTGCACCCGCCGCCGCGCACGGAGGAAGCGGCGTCAGGCTCACCGGCGATGGGCAGGGTCAAGCCGCGATACCCGACCTCAGAAAACGCGTTGCTGTCCGTGTCATAAACGGTTGTGGCGACCATCGCGCCGCGCCATTTGACATTGTTAACAGGAATTAAAGCCACTTCAAAACCACCCTTTCATTAAACACCGCCGCCCGCGCCTATCTCCGCGTAAGCACGACCAGCTCAAAGCTTGCGTAAGACTCAGAGAAATCGACGAGATACCCCTCGTCAAGCTCCTCATACAGCCCGCCCATACCCAAGTCGGCGCGACCCGTCCAAACGGACGAAATAAGCTCCGACGCCTCTGTCATCGTAATCTCAAGCCGGACGCCGAGAATATCGCACACAGCGCGCGCGACATCGATATCCAATCCCGTAACCGTATCGCCGTCCGCAACGCAGTACGGCGGAAAATCGCCGCGCACAGCCAGCCGTAAAGAACCCGCGTTTTCCGGAATATCGTCGCGGGGGATATACTCATACGCCCTGCCGAGAATATATTTTTCCGTGATGGAGCCAAGCGTTTTGCTCGTACGCAGGGTATCCAGCGCCGTGTTTATATCAATCGTCAAATCGTGCGCCTCCTTTGCGGCGGCAATGCCGAGCCGCGCGGAAACAAGAGGCTCGTCAAGCGCGCGAATACCGCGCACGGACTTTAATAACTCGGACGCAGCAGCGGCGTCCACAACGGCGCAGTCAAGCGCCCCGGAGGATAAATCGCCGAGCATAATCGCACCGGAGTCATATTCGCGCGTCGTACCGAGGGACGCGGCAAACACAGCGGCGGCGGAGCCGCGCAGGACGCCAATCGTCTTACCCTCAACATCCCCGACGTCCCTGACAGTTGACGGACGGCGTGACCCGCAAGAGACAAGTATTAATGAAGCGAGCAAAAAAACGCCCGTCGCCAAGGCGGAAAGAGGTCTGTGCCACCGCTGCCGCCGCTGCGAAAAAAGATTCGGACAACCGTTCATAAACAGCAGGATACGTTATTTTTTACACGATGTCAATATTGCGCTTGCATTTTATCCGCGGGGAGGATATAATACGGATATAAAACCAAGGCTCGGATGCACCCGATATAAATTTAAGGAGGAAATACAGTGAAAATCAAAGCGGCGGTAATCAGAGAAAAAGGCAAGTTTAACATCGAACCCGTAGAGCTGGCAGACCCCAAGGCGGGAGAGGTTCTGGTAAGGCTTGTCGCAAGCGGCATATGCCATACGGACACGGCTGTCATAGAACAGTTCCTGCCCGTCAGCTATCCGATGGTGGCAGGGCACGAGGGCGTCGGCGTCATCGAAAAGGTCGGGGCGGGCGTCGCGGAGTTCAAGCCCGGCGACCGCGTCATTATGACCTTCCCGAGCTGCGGCGTGTGCGACCATTGCAAAGAAGGTCACCCCTACGCCTGTGACGACAACTTTAAGCTGTTCTTCGGCGGCGACTACGCGGACGGCACAAAGCGTATGACGGGCGAAGACGGCAAAGAAATCGGCATTATGTTCGGGCAAGGCTCCTTCGCGACGTATGCCATCGCCGACCAGCGCAACACAATTAAGGTGGATGTGGACAGCGATGACCAGCTCGTCGAGCTGTGTTCTCTGGGCTGCGGAATCCAAACGGGCGCCGGTGCGGTGCTTAACCGTATGTCTCCACGTCCCGGCTCCGCGATTGCGGTGTTCGGAATGGGTACGGTCGGACTTGCGGCAGTTATGGCGGCAAAAATCGCCGGATGCTCCACGATAATCGCCATACACGGCAGACGCGGGCGCGACCTCGCAATCGAATTCGGCGCGACTCACACCATCAACGGACGCGAGGGTGACGTGGCGGCGAAAATCAAAGAAATCACAGGCGGCAAGGGCGTTAATTACGCGCTGGAGTGCGCAGGTGTACCGGAGATGGTCGGCACGATGCTCGACTCGATGGCAAAAGAAGGAACAGCCGTCCTTGTCAGCGTGACAGCCGACACAGAGCTGCCGATTAAGCTTGAGCCGCAAATTATGAACCCGAGCCTCACAGTAGCCGGGGCGGTGGAGGGCTGCTCTAACCCCAAGGTGTTCATACCGGAGCTTGTGAAGCTGTATAAAGAAGGGCGTCTGCCCGTCAACAAGCTCAATAAGCTGTATAAATTCAGCGAGATAGAGCAGGCGTTTGAGGACTCTCACAACGGCACGGCGATTAAGCCGATACTGGTTTTTTAACGCCGGATTCACGCCGATCAGAGCGCCATTTGAAGGATAAGAAAATTTTGTGAAAAAAAACCTTGTCTTTTCTGAAAAGGTGTGATAAAATACCAAACCAAGTGGGACGCGTGGCATAAAAAAGCCCGGCGCGCCCTGAAAACTCTTTGATTTTTGGAGGAAAAGAACAATGCCAGACCAAATCAACAGCATTTCCGCGAAGGACATCATCGAAACCATCGACAAGATCATCAGCGGAACAGAGCACATCACCGCAGCGCAGCAAACACAGGATCTTGAAAAGGCTGTAGCAATCGTCGAAATTCGCGAAGCTACATACGTAAAGATGCTTGCTTTGCTGGATCGCCTGTATGACGGCGTCCAAGCGCAAAGCTCCGTGGTGGCAAGACCCGCGGCGCCCGCTCCAGTCCAGGTGTCGGCGCCTGCACCTGCGCCCGCACCCGCTCCGGTGGCTCCCGCCCCGGCGCCGCGTCCGCAGCCGGCGCCCCCCGTGACGCCGCCCCCCGCGCCGCCGGTAAGACCGTCGACGCCGCCCCCCGCCGCCCCCGCACCCGCCGCCCCCCGCGCGGAGGACACCTCCCCGCGTCCCCAGTCCGGCGGCACGCCCCCCTCGTTTGATTCCTTGTTCAACAAATAAACGCGCGGCGACTAACCCCCCAAAAAAACACGCCCCAACAAAGGGGCGTGTTTTTTTTACACGCGCGGCGTGTGCGGCGCAGTCGCCGCAGGGCAATATGGCAACTGCCGTTTGTGCGGCTTGCGCCGCAGTTGCCGTCGGCAGACAGGACAAGGTGTCGGCATTTGCCAGCGGTAACTGCGCTGCTAAGCGCATGTGCATTTTCGGGCGGTTTGCCAACCGCCCCAACAGGACATTGCGCGTTTTCGCAAATAGCCCGCGGCGGTAGCCGCACAGAAGGCAATCCCCCTTGCAAACACAGCGTTACCGTCAATATGCACATATTTACCGCGAAAAACCCGCAAAAATTTGTATGCGAAAAAAATAGGGGTTTTTCAAAATTTTGCTTGCAAATCGAAAATTCGTGTGGTAAACTGCGCTTTA
>JAIRRO010000061.1 GCA_031255955.1 Oscillospiraceae bacterium | reverse complement strand
AATCCCGGGCGGATGGGTATCCGCCCGATAACTGACGCGGGTACACGCTGTGGTGTACTCGGCTTGCTTTCCAACCCCCGGCGGGGTTCCGGATCGAACCGACAGGAACAGCAGCTTCGGAGCTTTGTATATGTAAATCCCTTTCGGGTATTTACCGTGGTGTTCCGCCTGTGGCGGATGGGCGCGCGCGACAAAAAGCGGCGCTCTTTCTTCTCCGTTCGGGTTGAAAGAGCGCCGCGACTATGCTTTGGAATATGGGCATAACATCCGCAACTTCATCCTTCTATACAGGTTCGGCGCGCGCTGTTGCGCTTGCCTTCAGTCCTGCGAAGGTCGGTGTTACCCGACCCCGTGAGCATCTCAGCTCAGGGCTGCCGCCGTGTGGCGGCTGGCCTCGGAGAAATTTTGTCTTGCTGTATTTAATTACGTGGGATTTTCGCTTGAACGGGAACAGTATAGCAGGGAATGGATGGGTTGTCAAGAAAAATTTTTTTGGAATTAAAAATTTTTTATATCAGTCCCGCGCCGCGCATGGCGGTCTTCAGGGTTTCAAGGTTTGCGGTATCCATTTCGCACAGCGGCAGGCGGAGCCTTCCGGCGTTTTTGCCCATTAGATTCAGCGCGGTTTTGACGGGGATGGGGTTCACCTCGATAAACAGGGCGTTCATCAGCTCCAGATATTTTGATTGCAGCGCGGTGGCTTTTTTGAAATTCCCGGCGAGACATTCTGCGGTTATTTCAGCCATCACAGACGGTATGACGTTTGCGGAGGTGGATATTAAGCCAACGGCGCCGAGCGCCATCATGGCAACGGTTTCGTTGTCGTTCCCGCTTAAAATATTCAGCTCGCCGCCGCAGAGGGCAATGGTTTGCGCTATCAGCGGAAAATTGCCGGAGGCTTCCTTTACGCCGTTGATGTTCGGGTGCTTTGACAGCTCTTTATATGTCGCGGCGGTGAAAGAAAGGCTTGTGCGGGAGGGGACATTGTACATTATTATAGGTATACTCACGCGGTCGGCTATGTAGGTGTAGTGTTCGATAAGTCCTTTTTGCGTGGCTTTGTTGTAGTACGGCGTGACGATTAACAGTCCATCCGCGCCGGATTTTTCCGCCTCGGTGGATAACAGGAGCGCTGCGGCGGTGTCGTTCGAGCCGGTACCGGCGACCACTTTAACGCGATGATTGACGTGCTTGACGCAGAAATCCACGACCTCGATATGCTCCTCTAAGGACTGCGTGGAGGATTCGCCCGTTGTGCCGCAGATGGTAATGGCGTTTGTGCCGGATTCTATCTGCCAGTCTATCAGCCTCGCGAGGGCGTCGTAATCGACGCCGGTTTCGGTGTATGGCGTCACGATGGCTACCGATGAGCCAAGAAATACCGGAGTTTTCATAATAGTCAAGTCTCCCAATAATTTTTTCAATTTTTTTGCGGTATGTGCGCGGTATAACGCCGCGGCGTATTGATCAGTGCATTTCCATGGTATGAGCGGCGCGCTTATTTCGTGAACAGATATCCCTCTGCGCACAGCAGCTCCGCAAGAAGCACAGCACCGCCTGCCGCGCCGCGCAGGGTGTTGTGGGACAGTCCCACGAATTTGTAATCGAACTGCGTATCCTCACGCAGGCGCCCCATAGATACAGCCATTCCGTTTTCAAGCATGCGGTCAAGCTTTGTTTGCGGGCGGTCATTTTCCTCAAAGTAATTCAAAAATTGCTTTGGCGCGGAGGGGAGCTGCAGCCTCTGCGGCGCGCCCTCAAACTCTGCCCAGCGCTTAATAATCTGCTCCTTGGAGGGTTTTTTATCAAAGGAGACGAACACCGCCGCAAGGTGTCCGTCAGACACCGGCACGCGGATGCACTGCGCTGTAATCAGCGGCTTTGACGCGGGAATTATAACGCCGTTTTCGATGCTTCCCCATATTTTAAGCGGTTCCTGCTCGGATTTTTCTTCCTCGCCGCCGCCTATATACGGAATTACGTTGTCAACCATTTCGGGCATATATTCAAAGGTTTTTGACGCCCCGGAAATCGCCTGATATGTGCAGGCAAGCACGCGCGATATTCCGAATTCGTCCTTTAAGGGGTGCAGCGCGGGAACGTAGCTGAGGATAGAGCAGTTTGATTTTACGGCTACAAAGCCTCGCGCTGTCCCCAGTCGCTTTCGTTGATACTCCAATACGGAAAGATGCTCCGGATTCAGCTCCGGCACCACCATCGGCACGTCGGGCGTTTTGCGGTGCGCCTTGTTATTGGACACCACGGGACACTCGGCTTTGGCGTAGGCTTCCTCAAGCCCGGCGGTTTCTTCCTCTGTCATATCGACGGCGGAGAATACAAAATCAACGCTGTCCGCAATTTCCGCGACGTCCTTTACAGCGTTTTTCACGATGAGCGCCGCGGCGCCTTGCGGTATGGGTGAGCTCATCATCCAGCGGTCGGCAACGCACTCTTCATAAGGCTTTCCGGCAGAACGCTTTGACGCCGCGACGACGGTAAGCTCAAACCACGGATGATTTTCGAGAAGCGAAACGAACCGCTGCCCTACCATTCCGGTCGCGCCGACTACTCCGACCTTGTATTTTTTCTTGATTTCTGTGCTTTTCATAACGAGCTGCGTCCTCCATTGTTTATTTTCGGCGTGTTCGCCGGGCTGCCTCCCGCAATTGTTTTTGATACCGCGCGGCGTGTTGCGACGGGGCGTATTTTCAGCCAAAATACGTTAATTTGCCCGCACCGCTTGCAAAATGCCGAAGGCTGTGGTATTATGCGGTTGTGGTACTTGTGATATGGTATCAACTTATTCTATCACCGCGGCGCGCGCGCGTCAATACAAAATTTCAAGAGGTTTATATTCGCAATGAAAATCGCAAGGGCAAGACATATCGGAAGACATATCAGTATCGCCGCCATCGTTACGCTGCTTATGCTGTCGCTGACGCAGTCCCGCGCGGGGGCATATACCCCGCCCGTGAGCATCCTGCGTGTCGGTATGTATTATGGCGGCAGCGCGTTGACCTCGGCGAATCTGCAAAATGTTTCGGGACGCGGCGAGGGGTTTGAGTTCGGGTATTTCGATCAGACGACGCGCGAATTCATTTCCATCGGCGCTGTTACCTATGAGTCAAAAATCTCGATGATGCGCGACTCAAATCTGTATTACAAGCCTGAAAAGGACGGCGGCGGGCTCTACGTTACGGAAAAGACCGGTGATATCGTTGTCGGGTGCTTCCACGCGCAGCTTCCCGGCAGCTACGGGGATTTTTATTCCGCGGAGGCTGTGGCGCGGCAATATAACGGCGGCTTTGTGAAGTATGATAACGGCATTTTTGTCGTCTGTGTCGGCGATTATACGACGCGCGCCGGAGCTGAAGAGGTGCTGGCGTCGCTCGGCAT
>JAIRRO010000055.1 GCA_031255955.1 Oscillospiraceae bacterium | reverse complement strand
TTTTCAATCGCCCGCTTCGTAATGGCGCCGCGCCGCAGCATGCGCGGCGTGGGCTGCGTCATATCCAGCACCGTGGATTCGACGCCGCGCGCGCAGTCCCCGCCGTCGATGGCGCACTCTATCATACCGTCAAAGCGCCGGAGCGCGTCCTCAAACGTCACGGGCGGAGCCTCCCCCGCCCTGTTCGCCGACGGCGCGGCAAGCGGAAACCCGCAAACCCGCAGCAACGAGAGGGTTGTATCGTGCGAGGGCACTCGCACGCCAATGGAATCCGCGGGTACGCGCATGCCAATGGAATCCGAGGTCGCGCTTGAATCCAATGACATCGGCGAGGCGACTGCATCCACCAAATTCGCAGCTGCGCCTGTATCTATCGCCGCCTCAAGCGCGGCGCGCGGCAGGACGAGCGTCAGCGGTCCTGGCATATATACGCCGGCTAGCCTGTCGATATCAGCGCCAATGCCGCGCGGCGGCGCGCTCATCAGAATCGAAAAGGGTTTGTCGGGCTGCCGCCCCTTCAGATGGCGCAGCCGCGCGAGCGCCGCCGTGTTCGTGGCGTCGCAGGCGAGTCCGTACACCGTTTCGGTCGGAATAATGCATATGCCGCCGCGTTTCAGGATGTCGGCGGCATGCTCTATGCCGTGTCCGGCGCGCAGTATCAGTGTTTTCATAGCGGAATATCAGTCGCCGCCGGAGGCTTCAAGCCGCGCCGCGCGGTCTGCCATCGTCAGCGCGTCGATTATTTCGTCGATCGCGCCGTTTAATATCTGATCGAATTTATTGAAATTCGTTGAGATTCTGTGATCTGTAATGCGGTTTTGCGGATAGTTGTACGTGCGGATGCGCTCGCTTCGGTCGCCGGTGCCCACCTGACGGTGGCGTTCCGCCGCTACCTCCTCCGTCTGGCGGCGGCGTTCTTCCTCGTATAGCCGCGAGGCAAGGATTTTCATCGCCCGTTCGCGGTTTTGCCGCTGGCTGCGCTCGTCCTGACACTCCACAACCGTACCCGTCGGTAAATGGGTGATGCGGATGGCGCTTTCCGTTTTGTTAACGTGCTGTCCGCCCGCGCCGGAGGATCGAAACGTGTCTATTTGTAAATCGACGGGGTTTATTTCAAGGTCAACCTCGTCCATCTCCGGCAGCACGGCGACGGTGACAGTTGAAGTGTGAATCCGTCCGGAGCTTTCCGTGTCCGGCACGCGCTGTACGCGGTGAACGCCGCTTTCAAATTTAAGTCTGGAGTACGCCCCGCGCCCCTCGATTATGAAGCTGACCTCTTTTATTCCGCCAAGCTCCGTTTCGTTGATGTTCGCCACATCGACCTTCCAGCGGCGCGTTTCTGCGTACATCGAATACATACGGAACAGCGTGTGCGCGAACAGCGCGGCTTCCTCTCCGCCCGCGCCGCCGCGGATTTCTATGATGACGCTTTTGTCGTCGTCCGGGTCGCGCGGCAGCAGCAGTGTCCGCAACTCTGATTCCGCGTCTTCAATCGCTTCGCGCGCTGCGTCGTATTCCTCCCGGGCAAGCTCGCGCAGGTCGGGGTCGTCCATCAGCTCGCGCGCGGAGCTCATATCGGCTTCCAGCTTTAGTAGCCTTTGATATGCCTCCGCTATGGGGGCAAGCTCCCGCTGCTCGCGCGAGAGCTTTGTGTATTGCACAGAGTCCGAATATATCTCCGGCATTTGCAGCTGCTGTGTTAACGCGTCGTATTTTTCCGCAATCGCGGCAAGCTTTTCGCGCATTGGCGCACCTCTTATCCCTTAATCGTATCGCGTCCGAACGGGCGCGGGAAAAGATCCGTCAGGCGATAGCTGACATATCTCCCGTCCGCGCGCGACGCTAAAATCTCCATATCCGGAGAAAATTCGTGCAGCACCTGACGGCACCCGCCGCACGGCATACAGTATGTCGCGCCGTCGGACGCTATCGCGATGCGCTTGAATATCCGCTGTCCCGCGCTCAGCGCCGCTGTAAGCGCCGCCGTTTCGGCGCACACCGACAACGCGGGTGAGGGGTTTTCCACGCGGCATCCGATGAATACCGAGCCGTCCTCACACTCGATGGCGGCGCCCGTCGGAAAGCCGGAATACGGGCTGTACGCCCGCTCCTTTGCCAGTGCCGCCATATTGATTAATTCTCTGTCGCTGACTCGCATTATTTAATCCTCCATTTTACGTGCTATCGCACGGGGTACGCACCTGCGGGTGCGGGACACGCCGTGCGTGTCCTGTTTATGTTAACGTGCTATCGGGGAATTTAACGTGCCTCGGCACGGGGAACGCGCTATCGCGCGGGACACGCTTCGCGTGGTTTACGTGCTTGCGGCACGGGGAACGCGCTACCGCGCGGGGTACGCGAAGCGTGTCCCGGCTTGCTGCTATTGGTAATAGCGCACGCCGCTTTCAAATATCGGGTGGTGCTTGTTGCCGGGGATGTTGCGCGCGACGTTCTCGCCGCGGCGTTCGGGGTGTCCCATCCTGCCGAACACGCGTCCGTCGGGTGAGAATATGCCCTCCACAGCAAGCAGTGAGCCGTTCGGATTAACGGAGATATCCATCGACGGCGCGCCGTCTGCGTTTGAATACTGCGTTGCTATCTGTCCGCGCGCGGCAAGTGCGCGCAGCTCGTCCTCCGGCGCGAAAAAGCGCCCCTCCCCGTGTGATATCGGCACGGCGTACACCTCACCCACGCGCGAGTCAAGCATCCACGGCGACGCGACGGAGGCGACGCGCGTGTACACATATTTCGCCTGATGCCGCCCGATGATGTTGTGCGTCAGCGTGAATTTGTTGCGCTCCGGCGGGATTATCTCGCCATACGGCACAAGCCCCAATTTTATCAGCGCCTGAAATCCGTTGCAAATTCCGAGCATTAGCCCGTCGCGCGCGCGCAGCAGCTCGTGCGTCGCGTCCGTTATCGCGGGACTGCGGAAGAATGCCGTGATGAATTTTGCGCTGCCGTCCGGCTCGTCCCCGCCGGAAAATCCGCCCGGCAGAACAACAATTTGGCTCCGTGAGATTGCCGCCCGCGCCGCCTCTATCGATTCTGTCAGCATTTGCGCCGTCAGATTGCGAACGACCAGCACCTCCGCGTCCGCTCCGGCGCGCGTTAAGGCGCGCTGCGTGTCTATCTCGCTGTTTGTGCCGGGGAAGGATAAAATCACGGCGCGCGGACGCGCGAATTTGGCTGCGGCGGAATAGCTGTGCCGCTCGGGGAAGGTTACTGCGGGGGCGTCTCCCGTCTGCAGTGCGCGCTGCGGGAAAACGTCCTCAAGAACGCTCTCGCGCTCACGCAGCAGCTCCGAAACAGCGCGCCCTTCCCCGCTGCCTGTCAGCGAAACGACGCCGTTCGCGGTGGTGCGCCCAAGCAGGATGTGCTCATCCCCGGCATCGGCAGAAGCTTTCCCGACGACGCCGGACAGCTCCGCGATTATCGCGCCGGGGATGCTTGATGTATCGCGCATAAGCCCGGCAGAAGCGGCGACGCCTTCAAAGCCGACGCCGTTTCCGAAGGTCATATTTATAATACCCTCCGCCACGCCGACGCTCTCCGCCGCCCACGCGGAGATAATTTCGCCGCGCTGTATTTTATCAAAAACCAGCCGCCAGACGCGCTTTGTCTCCGGCAGCGTTTTTCCCGCGGGGAACAGCACAACATCGTGTCCCGCCGCTTTGAACTCAGGCGATATGACGCGCCGCGCGTCGGCGGGGGCAATGGCGAACGACACAAGCGTGGGCGGGACGTTCAGCTCCGCCGCCGCCTCTCCCGGCGTCGTCGCCGCCGGGCTGAAGCTGCCGGACATACTGTCCTTGCCGCCTATCGCCGCTGTTTCAAGTCCCATCTGCGCGTCAAGCGCGCCGAGCAGCGCGGACAGCGGCTTGCCCCAGCGCAGCGGCTCGCGCCGCAGCTTTTCAAAGTATTCCTGAAGGCTAAGATACGCTTCGTCCGGGTTGCAGCCTGCCGCCGTGAGCTTGGCGATGCTCGTAATTACAGCAGCGCGCGCGCCCTGATAGGGGTCAGCCTCTGACAGATAGGGGTCAAAGCCGTAAGCCATCACGGAGCAGGTGGAGGTTTCGCCGGATTTTACGGGGATGAGCGCCGCCATAACCTGCATCGGTGTGCGCTGCGTCCTCCCGCCGTAGGGGGATAGCACCGTCCCCGCACCCACCGAGGAATCGAACATTTCCGAAAGTCCGATGGCGGACGCCGTGGCGAGTTTTTCGTATATGCCGCGCGGCGGAGCTTTAGGCGTATCCGCTGCGGCGCGGGGTGGAACATGCGCCTGCGCGCGGCGCGGGGCGCCGTTTGACGCGAGCAGCGCGCGCGGCAAATCTGCCGCTGTTTCGCCGTTAAATCGCATAACAAGCCGCGGTGAGGCTGTCACCTCCGCGACGATGTACGCCTCCAGGTTTTCGGCATCCGCCTTCGCGATGAACGCCTGCGCGTCGCGGCGGGCGACGACGACCGCCATACGCTCCTGCGATTCGGAGATAGCCAGCTCCGTCGCGCCTAAGCCTTCGTATTTGCGGCGTACCATTGATAAATCGATATCCAAGCCGTCAGCCAGCTCACCGATGGCGACGGAGACGCCGCCCGCGCCAAAATCGTTGCAGCGCTTAATCATTCGTGTCACCTCTGCGTCGCGGAACAGACGCTGCAGCTTGCGTTCCTCCGGCGCGTTGCCCTTTTGAACCTCGCCGGACATCGCCGTAACTGATTTGTCGTCGTGCGTTTTGGACGAGCCTGTCGCGCCGCCGATTCCATCTCTGCCTGTGCGTCCTCCGAGCAGTATTACGGCGTCGCCCGCCTCCGGCGTCTCGCGGCGAACATCGGCAAGGCGCACCGCGCCGACAACGGCGCCTATCTCCATGCGCTTGGCGACATAGCCGGGGTGGTAATGCTCGCGCACTATGCCTGTCGGCAGCCCGATTTGGTTGCCATAGCTTGAATATCCGCGCGCCGCCGACGTGGTGAGCCGCCGCTGCGGCAGCTTGCCGACTATCGTCTCTGAAACGGGCGCGCAGGGATCCCCCGCGCCTGTCACGCGCATCGCCTGATATACAAACGCCCTGCCGGACAGCGGGTCGCGTATCGCGCCGCCGATGCAGGTTGCCGCCCCGCCGAACGGTTCTATCTCCGTCGGGTGGTTGTGCGTCTCGTTTTTGAACATCAGCAGCCATTCCTCAGCGCCGTTTTCCGTCTCGGTGTCAATGCGTATTGAGCAAGCGTTCACCTCGTCGGATATATCAAGGTTTTTCAAAAGCCCGCGTTTTCTGAGCGCGCGGGCGGCGATTGTGGCAATATCCATCAGCGTCACGGGGCGGTCACCGGCGGCGTCGCCGTATACCTCCCCGCGCAGGCGCAGATAGCGCTCATATGCCTCGCGGACGGTTTCGTCCTCGATTATCACGTCCTCAAGGCGCGTTAAAAATGTCGTGTGGCGGCAGTGATCCGACCAATAGGTATCCAGAATTCGCAGCTCTGTGACCGTCGGGTCGCGCCGCTCAATGTCGCGGAACCAGTCACGCGTGAACGCCAAATCGGCGGCGTCCATCGCCAGCCCGTATTCGCTGAGTATTTCCTCCAGCCGCGCGTCGGCGGCTGAGGCGAAGCCTTCGATGCAGCGTATCGGCTCCGGCGCGGGGGACGGCTCCGCCAGTGTCTTTGGCTTATCGGGGGAAGCCTCGCGCGTTTCCACGGGATTTATCAAATATGCGCGCAGGGCAGCCTTGTCCGCGTCGGTGAGCGCCCCGAAAAACACGTACACACGCGCCGCGCGCACCGCGGGACGCTCGCCGCGCGTGATCATCTGAATACATTGCGCGCCGGAATCCGCGCGCTGGTCATACTGCCCGGGCAGCGCCTCAACGGCGAGGCGGAACGCGTCCGCATTTATCTCCGGCAGCGTCTCGTCATACACGCGGTCAATGGCGGGCTCGGATAAAATCGCCGTCCTTGCAACGCGATATTGCTCCTCTGTAATGCCCTCGATGTCATATCTCACGAAAAGCCGCACCCCGTCAAGCCTCGGGATGGCGAGAAAATCCCGCGCCTCGGCGAATACGGCGCGCGCCTCAACGTCAAAGCCTTCTTTTTTTTCTGTGTAGCAGCGGTATACGGACATAGTCTGTTTTACCATTCCTCTCATCGGGATCATCGGGATATGAAGTGAGTATACCACATAAGCCCCACCGGGCGCAACGGCTATGCAACGGCTATGCAACGGCTATCAGCCGGAGAGGCTACCCCGTAAAGCTCGTGGCTTCCGTACCTTTCGTGGGTTCACCACCTTGCCGAATTGTATCGCTTATGGTATTATATCATTGTTTTGAACCTATCGGTTCAAAGGAAAGGACGTGGAAAATGAACGAAAACAAAAGCGCGGTAACGCTCGAGACGGAACGGCTAACGCTTCGTCCGCCCACGGTTGACGATGCGGAAGAGATGTTCCGCAAACGGAATTATTCAATTCGCCCTATGACGCTTGCCGACTACCCGCAATGTTTCGCCCTGTGGCAGATAACCAGCGGCGCGGACACTCGTCACGACTGCAAATATGAAGTTCTGGCAAATATCCTTGCCCGCAATCCTGACACCTGTTACATTGCGGAGCAAAACGGCATTATAATCGCAACTGTGACTTGCGAGTTCGGCGGTGATGGCGCGTACATATCACATCTCGCGGTTGCTCCGGAGTTGAGGCGTATGGGAATTGCCAAAACTCTCGTCGCCGCGCTTGAGCAACGTTTGGATGCGTTGGGAGTTCGCAAGAGCCGGATACTCGTGTTTTCCGGCAATACTACGGCTGAAAAATTCTGGCGCGAAATGGGTTATGGCACGCGTGACGACGTATTCTTTATGGACAAAGAATTGTGAATTTTGGGAGACTCCAGCATGAACTACACGCTTATGCACAAAAATATTGAAGTCGTTGACATTGAGATTAACGAATCGGCTGTCGCGATTACGGATGTAGGCATGGTTCACAACTTGGCGCACGTTCCGCTTGGCGTTCAGTCTATGAAAGGCGGAATTGCCCTTGACGAGATGAACGACTGGCTGAAAGGACGGTCTATTCCGTCGAACCGCGCCGGTATCCGCAATTTATATATGCGTTTAGGCAGGGAGTCAACGGCGCATTTAATTCTCAAATGTTTTGCGTTGAGTTTGTCCGACCACTATTGGATTCGCCCATGGAACTCCGATGTGCAATGGTCGCAAATAAATTTCTTTCAAAACGATTTTTCGCGCGACGTTGGGGAAATGCTTTTCGGCCGCGAACCTGCGGACAAGAAAAACATTAGCTTGATGTCGCCCGATAACACGTCCGAGGGTTGGCTGAAGAAAAGGTGGCTCATTATTGACGGCAAGCGCGTTCTTGCCAAGGGAGGTACAGACCCTTGGAAGCAAGAGCCGTATAATGAAGTCATAGCAAGCGCAATAATGCGGCGTTTAGGAATCACCCACGTTCCTTACACGCTGATGTTTGATAGCGGCGATCCGTTGAGCCTGTGCGAGAATTTTCTTTCTCCGGAGACGGAGCTTGTTTCTGCTTGGAAAGTATTTCACTCGCAATCAATGCGCGATTTGGATGCCGACTATTCACATTTGTTGCGTTGTTGTGGGGAGCTGGGGATACCTAATGTTGTAGCGGAGATTGATAAAATGCTTACGCTTGATTACATCATCGCGAACGAGGACAGGCATTTTAACAATTTCGGATTTATTCGTAACGCAGAAACGCTTGAATGGCTTGGATTAGCTCCGATTTTCGACTGCGGGACGTCGTTATGGCACAATTCACTTGAGATAGGTACCCCAAGGAAGTGTCAGCCGTTCAAAGAAAATCACGAAGAACAATTTAACCTCGTTTCGGACTTGAGTTGGTTTGATATTGGGGCGTTAAAAGGCGCTGAGAGCGAGATAGAAGCGATATTCTCACAATCGCATGTTATCGACGAAACGCGAAGCAAATTGATTGCAAAAATCATACTCAAACGCGCTGAATTTGTTGAGGAGCGTAAGCTCGAACTCGTCAAACTAAAAGCGACTACTATTGAAGAACTCACCTTACCCCGTGAAGCCGCCGTCCGTGCCGAGGATTTGCCCCGTGATAAATCCCGCGGCGTCGGAGCATAAAAACGCCGCTGCCGCCGCGACGTCTCGTGGGGCGCCGAGCCGAGAGAGCGGCGTGATGTCGCGCAGCTCATCAAGCTCTGACGGGGTAAGCGCGGCGTTCATCGCCGTATCGATTACGCCGGGCGCCACGCAGTTCACCGTGATGCCGGAGGGTCCCAGCTCCTTGGCAAGCGATTTGGCAAGCCCGTGCAGCGCCGCCTTGGACGCCGAATATATTGCCTCGCACGACGCGCCCACGCTGCCCCACACAGATGAAATGAACACAATCCTGCCGCGCTTTTCGCGCAGCATATACGGCAGCGCGGCGTTTACGCAGCTCACGGCGCCGCCGAAATTAACGTCAAACAGCTCACGCCAGCGCGGCGCCGTATCCTGAAACAGCCCCGTGAGCGCAATGCCCGCGTTGCATACCAGCGCCTCTAACGGACGCCCGCGCGTGTACGCCTCCAGCTCCCGAAGCATCCGCTCCGCCTCGTTTTCGCTTGACACATCGGCGCGCAGAGCGACGCCGCCGAGTCTGTGCGCCAGCGCCTCCGCCTCGGCGCCGCTTGTTTTATAGTTTATGGCGACGAAATATCCCTGCCCGGCGAGAGCCTCCGCCACAGCCGCGCCGATTCCTCGCGCCGCGCCGGTGACAAGCGCGGTTTTGTCAAAGCCTTGCATTGCCATTACCTGCTTTGCGCTCACGCCGCCGTGTCCCGGCGCGGCGTACCTATCCGCCGGGCTAAATATACAAACGGCGTATCAAGCAGGCTGGTGAACACATAAATCACATACGTCGAGATGACAATCGACACCAGCGTCCCCGTATCATACATACCCCAAAACGCGCCGAGATTGAACAGCGCGGCGTTTACAAGCTGACTTATCAAGGTGGCGCAATTGTTCCGCAGCCACAGTCCGCTTTTTTTGTTGCCGAAGCGCCGCTCCGTGAGCGCCCACAGCTTGTGATACAGCATTACATCCAGCCGCTGCGACACGGCGTAAATGACAAGCGAGACGAAAATTAAGCGCGGCGTGTTGGAAAACACTGCCCGAATAGATTCCGACGCCCAATCCTCCGCGGACGGCGCGTAAAGCATCCACGACTGCGATATGATCAGAAAGCACACAGTGGCGAAAATGCCGATATTCACCGCGCGCGCCGCCGATTTTTTACCGTACAGCTCGCTTAGAATATCGGTCGCCAGAAAGGTGGAGGCGAAAAGCACGTTGCCGAGCGTCTGCTCCATACCGAATGCCCGCACGAGAATCAGCACCTCGATATTCGCCGAAACGGTGGCGACGGATACCCACGCGACAAGACCGCGCTCCCCGAAAAAGCGCCCGGCTGCAACGGTGAGCAGAAAAATAACGGGTACGGAGGCGAGCAGCAGAATTTCATTTTTGAACTGTGACATAAATACGAGCATAGCGAGGTTACCTCTTTCGTGTATAGATTGATTTTGATATGCGCTGTATACACTCCGCGAAATATGTCACCTCTTCCGCGGTTGTGTCCCTTGAAAAGCTCACTCGCAGCGCGCCGTCCGTGACGCGCGTCGGGAGCCTCATTGCCTCAAGCACGTGACTGCGCGCGCCTTTTTTGCAGGCGGACGAGCGCGAAACGTAGACGCCCTCTGTGTCCAGCGCGTTCATAAGAGTCTCCGCGCGGTGCCCGGGCAGCGAGAAGCTTAAAATATATGGCGAGCCGCCATTTGATATTATAACAGCGTCGTCAAGTCTCGCCGTTATCTCCGCTTCAGCCAGCGCGCGCAGAGCCAGCGCGCGCGCGTAATTATCGGACAGCTCCGCCCCCGCAAGGCGGGCAGCCTCCCCGAAGGCGGCTATGGCGGGCAGCGCGTGCGTTCCGGCGCGTCTGCCGGATTCCTGTCCCCCGCCCGAAAGAAGCGGCGGCAGACGCACACCGCCGCGGATTATCAGCGCTCCCGCGCCCTTCGCGCCGTGTATCTTATGCGCGCTGACGGACATAAAATCCGCGCCCAACGCCGAAAACGAAATCGGCAGCTTGCCGTAAGCCTGAACCGCGTCCGTGTGCAACAGCGCCGATAGATTGCGGCGTTTTATCTCCGCGGCAACGTCTGATACGGGGTTAATCGCGCCGGTTTCGTTGTTCACCAGCATCAGCGATATCAAAATGGTATCCTCCCGCAGCGCGGCGGCAATTTCCTCAAACGGCACCGCGCCTGTTTTGTCCGGACGTAAATACGTCACATCATAGCCCGCGGACGCGAGATGCTCAATCGGGCGCAGCACGGCGTCATGCTCGGCAAGCGAGGTGACGATGTGACGTCCGCGGCGGGATAGCGTCGGCGCCCCTTGAAGAATGGCGTGATTATTTGCCTCTGTGCCGCCGGAGGTGAACACAACGCTCTCTGTCGGAGCGCCGACGACCGAGGCAACCGAGGCGCGCGCCTGTTCCAGCATATCGGAGGCGCGTCTGCCCGGCAAATGCGTGGAGGATGTGTTGCCGAAATCCTCGCGCATGGCGCGCAGCGCGGCGTCGGCTGCTTCCTCGCGGACGCGCGTCGAGGCGGCATTGTCGAGATAAATCATCGGGTTTTCACTCTGCCGGATGATCTCTCTGCGGCGCGCGCAGCATCTCCATGCCGTGGAGCAGCGCGCCCGTGACGGCGGAAAGGTTTTCACGCGCGGCTTTGGGGCTGCCCGGTAAATTTACGATCAGCGTCCCGCGGCGTATGCCCGCCTGCGCCCGCGTGAGCATGGCGCGGTCTGTGATTTTAAGGCTCTCTGCGCGCATCGCCTCCGGAATGCCGGGGACGGCGCGCTCGATAACATCCAGCGTAGCCTCCGGCGTGATATCGCGCGGGGCAAAGCCTGTGCCGCCCGTCGTGACGATGAGGGATATATCCAGCTCGTCAGAGCATTTTATAAGCTCGCGCTTTATTTCCTCGCGCTCGTCGGGAACGATGGCGGTGTATGCAACGTCAAAACCGACCTCGCGCAGCATATCGACGACGACGGGACCGGATAAATCCTCCCGCGCGCCGACGGAGGCTTTATCGCTTACCGTAATCACGGCGGCGGAATACATCATAACCTCATATCCTCCAAGCGCGAATCAGCGTCCCCGCGGGCAGCGGCGGTGAGCCGGGCGGAATTTCTCCCAGCAAATCGCACCCCGCGAAGCTCGACAGCGCGCCGCCGCCCTGCTCGTCATATTCGATGAAATATGCCGTGCCGTCAGCGGAAATATCCAATCGTCCGCGCAGCAGCCGCGTCCTCGGTGAAGCGGCGCGGTTATACGGCTCGCCCAGCCGCGCGAAAACAGGCTCCGGCGAAATATCGCGCCTGCCCGCAAGGCGGCGCAGGAAGGGCGAGGCGATATGCAGCAGCGCCATTAGCGCGCTGCCGGGATTGCCGGACAGCGACAGCAGCAGCTTATCCCCCACGCGCGAGGCGAGCATCGCCCCGCCCGGCTTCAGCTTGGTTTTCCAAAAAAGCGTTTCCGCGCCGAGCTTTTCAGCGGAAGCCAGCGAAAAATCGTAATCCCCGACGGACGCCCCGCCGGTTGTGATTATCACATCGCACAGCGGCAGATTTTTTTCTATCGCGGCGGCAATCTCCGCGGGGTCGTCGCGCGCCACACCTGCGTTATAGCCCTCGACGCCCAGCTCCGCAAGCGCGCCGATTAATGTAAACACGCTGGAATTATAGATTTTGCCGTATGGCAGAGGCTCGCCGGGCTCGACAAGCTCTGACCCGGTGTTCAATACGGCGGCGCGCGGACGCCGGAACACGGGAATCTCCGTTTTGCCGAGGCTCGCGAAAAGCCCGACTGTGGCGGGCGAAATGACATCCCCGCGCCGCGCCGCAAGGCTGCCCGCGGCGACGTCGTCCCCAGCATACACAACATCAGAGCCCGGAGGCACGGGCTTTTTGAACGTCACGGTTTCCGCCGTGAACTCCGTCAGCTCGTATTTAATCGTGGAGTCCGCCCCGCGCGGCATAGGCGCGCCTGTGAGAATTTTGGCGGCATAGCCCGGCGTGATATCGATGGCAGGGACGCTCCCCGCGGGGATTTCCTCCGTTATCCGCAGCGTGACGGGATGATTTTCCGAAGCCGCGGCTGTGTCCTCCCCGCGGAAGGCGTAGCCGTCAAACGGACTGCGGTCGAAGGGCGGAATGGGTAGCTCCGCCGTCACGTCCTCCGCCAGCACGCGTCCGTAGGCGGCTGTGAGCGGGACGCGCTCCGATGACGGCTCCGGCGACCGGATTTGTAGAATTAACTCCCGCGCCTCCTCCGGCGCAACTGATTTTCGTAGCATGGTGCTCTCCTTTCACCGTTTGTACGCAATGATAATACCACATACGGCGGTGTTTGTCGAGGGTGTGAATGGAATTATCGCCTTCGGTGATAGCCTTGCGGGAGGGCATTGCGAAGCCCGCCGGATTGCGGTATAATACCCTCCGAAGAGGTGAGCAACATGACAGAGCGTGTACTCGCGGCGATGAGCGGGGGCGTGGATAGCTCCGTTGCCGCTTATCTCCTGCTGAAGAGCGGATATGACGTCACGGGCGCAATGATGAAGCTGTTTGAAAATGAGGATGTCGGTGAGGACATTATGAGCGCGTGCTGCTCGCTTGCCGATAAGGGCGACGCGGAGAGCGCCGCCGAGCGGCTTGATATTCCGTTTTATGTGTTCAATTACGCCGAGCAGTTCCGCGACGGCGTAATGGATGCGTTTGCGCGGGAATATTCTCTCGGGAGAACGCCGAATCCGTGCGTCGAATGCAACAGACTGCTCAAATTCGGCGCGCTGCTGGAGCGCGCGGAGTCGCTCGGCTGCCGATATATCGCGACGGGGCATTATGCAAGAATCAGCCGCTCGGGCAGCGGACAGTACTTATTGAAAAAAGGCGTGGACGCGTCAAAGGATCAAAGCTACGCGCTGTTTTTCCTCTCGCAGGAGCAGCTTGCGAGAACGCTTTTCCCGCTCGGGGATATGACAAAATCGGAGACGCGCGAGCTGGCGCGCGAGCTGGCGCTGCCCAACGCTTCAAAGCGCGACAGTCAGGACATATGCTTTGTGAACGCCGCGGAGGGCGGCTACGGCGAATTTCTGGAACGATATACCGGGACGCCCGCGGTGCCGGGTGATTTCATCGACGCGGACGGCAGCATACTCGGACAGCACGAGGGACTTGCGCGGTACACCATAGGTCAGCGGCGCGGACTGGGTATTTCAAGCTCCGCGCGGCTTTATGTGCGTGAGCTTGACGTCCGTCGCAACGCCGTGCTGCTGGGGGACGAAGCGAGCCTGTACAAAAAAACGCTTACGGCACGGCGAATAAATCTAATCGCGACGGACACGCTGGGCAGGGACACGCGCGTCACGGCGAAAATCCGTTATGGCATGCGCGAGGCTCCGGCTATCGCCCGCCTTACGGATGAGGACGAGCTTTATGTGGAGTTCGACGAGCCGCAGCGGGCGATAACGCGCGGGCAATATGTCGTGCTGTACGACGGCGATACGGTTATAGGCGGCGGAACGATAGAAGCCGCGGAATAAGCGGGATATTTGGCGGGCAATTAAATTTGCAATTTTCATTGTCAACCGGTGCGCAACACTTGTGTTCGTTGTGCGGGTGTGGTATGATTGTGGCACGGATGAACACGGTGATATAACCTGACGGAGGTTTTATTATGACCGAAAAAGTAATGGACATAGACGCCTTGCAAGCGTATTTTGTGACGACATTCCGAACCAAGCAAGTGCGGGTACGCGAGAGCGACGACATAGTAACCGTCGAGCCAGTTGAAAAGAGAGCGGCGAGCAGTTGTTCACGTGTGCGCGGATTGCTCGCGGATTGTCCCGATATGTCTGTCGATAAATTTTTAGAGCGCAAACACGCCGATAAGGAGTTCGACCTATG
>JAIRRO010000031.1 GCA_031255955.1 Oscillospiraceae bacterium | reverse complement strand
GCCGCCATATCCACCGGATAATTCTCTGTAAAACAGGCGTCACAGAAGGAGCAGGCGGAGTCCGGCGCTATTTTATGCAGATTCTCCACGCTTAAATATCCCAGACTGTCGGCGTCCAGCATAGCGCAGATTTCATCCGTCGTGTGATTCACCGCGATGAGCTTTTTCTTATCCGGGACATCCGTGCCGAAATAGCAGGGCGCTATAAACTTCGGTGCGGAGGATAGCATATGTACCTCCCGCGCGCCCGCGTCCCGCAGGAGCTTTATGGCGGGCTTAGAGGTTGTGCCGCGCACGATGGAATCTTCGATAACTATCACGCGGCGGTTTTCCACCGTTGCGCGCAACGGGTTGAGCTTCAGCCTGACCGCCCGCTCGCGGCTTCTTTGCCCCGGACTGATAAAGGTGCGCCCGATATAGCGGTTTTTTATAAATCCGTCGTTGTACGGCAGCCCCGATTCGATGGCGTATCCCTTCGCCGCGACAAGCCCGGAGTCCGGCACACCGATGACAACGTCCGCGTCAATCGGATATTCCTGCGCCAGGTATTTCCCTGCAAGCAGCCGCGCGGCATAGACGCTTTGGCAGTCGATTACGCTGTCCGGACGCGCGAAATACAGATGCTCGAATATGCAAAGACTTGACCGCGGTCGGCTCTCCATACGTATGCTGTGAAGTTCGCCCTCATATACCCAAACAACCTCTCCCGGCAGCACATCGCGCAGGAACACCGCGCCGATGGCGTCCAGCGCGCAGGATTCCGACGCGAAAACATAAGCTTCTCCGCGCATCCCGATGCACAGCGGGCGAAACCCCCACGGGTCGCGCGCCGCAAGGAGCTTTCGCGAGGACATCACGACAAGCGAATATGCCCCCATAAGGCGCGGCATCGCCGCCATAACGGCGTCCTCTATGCTTCCGCAGCGCAGCCGCTCCTGCGCAATGATATACGCGATAATCTCTGAATCCGTGGATGTATGGAATATCGCGCCCTTGTATTCGTATTCGGTTTTCAGCGCAGCGGTGTTTGCCAGATTGCCGTTGTGCGCCACGGCGAGCGAGCCCTTCACGTATTTCAGGGTGAGCGGCTGCGCGTTCTCTCGCGCGCTGTCGCCCGTGGTGGAATATCTGACGTGACCGATTGCCATTTTACCATCAAGCTCGTCAAGCGCGCTCTCGGAGAAAACGTCCCCCACAAGCCCCATGTTCTTATGACACGAAAGCTCCAGATTGTTCACCGCCGCAATACCGCAAGCCTCCTGACCGCGATGCTGCAGTGCAAACAGCCCGTGATACACGCTGCGCGCGCAATCGCCCTCTGCGTCATAGATACCGAATACTCCGCATTCTTCATGTACACTCATAAAAAAACCGCCTGTCACAAAATTTATGCGAGATATAATAAAACATTCCCATACAAGGAATAATACCCAAAAGCCTGATCGGAGGAAGCCCGTTGGCAATATCAATAATCCGCACGCTGATTCTTTACGCCGTGATGGTGGCGTCCATGCGGCTTATGGGCAAGCGCCAGCTGGGAGAGCTTGAACCGGCGGAGCTTGTCGTCGCCGTTCTTATATCAGACCTTGCCGCCAACCCCCTGCAGGATCTCGGAACACCGCTGCTTTACGGGCTTGCCCCTGTGCTGACACTGCTGTTCTGCGAAATCACGCTTTCAGCCATCATACTGAAATCAAGACGCATCCGTCGCGTTATAGCGGGCAGCCCCGGCGTGATAATCGACAACGGCAGACTGGACAGGGCAGAGATGAAAAAGTGCCGCTATACGGTGGACGAGCTGATGGAGCATCTTCGCAAGCACGGCGTTACCGACATCGCAACCGTGAAATACGCCGTTTTGGAGCCTGACGGAACGCTGTCCGTGGTCAGCTACGCCGGGGAATCTCCGATTACGCCGAACCAGCTGGGGTTGAGCGTCACGGAATCTGAAATACCGCGCGTTGTTATCAGCGACGGTGAGATAATCGACACAGAGCTGACGAGCGTCGGCTATGACCGCAAATGGCTGTCCGCGAAGCTTCGAGAAAACGGCATACGCCGCGCGGAGGATGTGTTCCTGATGACAGCCGACCGCTCGGGCGGGGTTTACCTTGCCACAAAACAGCCCTCCGGAAGCGGCGGCGCCGGTAAAAACAACGCTGCGAACATCGGCACGGGGAAAAGCAGTCGGAGGGGCAGTCAGAAAAGCAATCAGAGCGGCAGTCAGAAGTGAAAGGACGTCAACGATGAAAAAAGAAATAGCCATATGGACATTCTTTGCCGCTATGCTGGCGGCGTCGCTGATAAATGTCCTTTGCCTGGAATCGCTCACCGAACGCGTGTCCCGCGCCACGGAGCAGAGCGTCGCCGCCGCTGTGCGCGGTGACTGGGCGTCGTCTGAGAGCTTCGCCGAAAGCGCCTTGTCCGAATGGAAATCCCGCGACACACATACACAGCTTGTCCTGCGCCACTCGGCGATTGAATCAGCCGAAAACGCGATAATCCTGATGCTCACGGAGGTGTACGCAAAAGACGCTGCCCGTGTGCGCGGCGCTGCCGAGGCTGTGCTGCGCAGCATGGAGAGCATTTCGGAATCCGAGCGCATTCGTTTCGGAAGCGTGTTCTGAGCAAGGCGTGTCAGCGCTCGCGAATGAGCTTGTCCAGCTCGCTCATAAAGCTGTTTACGTCCTTAAATTGCCTGTAAACAGAGGCGAAACGCACATAGGCAACCTCGTCAAGCGTTTTAAGGCGCGTCATCACCAGCTCGCCGATTTCCGTGGAGGGTATCTCATTTTCAAGCGAGTTTTGAAGCTCAAGCTCAATTTCATCCGCCACGGTTTGCAAGCTGGCTAATGGCACGGGGCGATTCGCGCAGGCGCGCAGCATACCATTGATGAGCTTTTGCTTATCGAACGTCTCGCGCTCGCCGTCCTTTTTGGAAACGATGATGGGGATGCGCTCGATAATTTCATAGGTTGTAAACCGCTTTTGACAGCCGAGACATTCGCGGCGGCGGCGTATCGTCGCGCCCTCCTCGGCGGGACGCGAATCGACGACGCGGCTTTCCGCATACGCGCAATATGGACACTTCAACGCTGCAATCTCCTTTTCCCAAAACTGTTTCCACCGCGCTTAGCATAACAACGGTCGGGAAACACGGCTTAAATGGATTCTCCATTTGCGCCACGCCCATTATAGCACAGATATTTCTGATTTCAAGAGCCCGATAGCCGCCCCGGCTTTACAAGCGGCATGCCTCGTGCTATACTGCGGAGTGATGAAGCCTCGGCAAAAAATTTTTAGTCTGTGGGACTTTCGCCGATTTTAAACGTTATTACATATGAAAGAGTTGATTCGCGCCCGGCTTCCGGCGAAGCGCAAATCAATTAGAGAGAAGAATGCTTGTATTCCACACATCAGCACTTGACAGCAGGGACGACGGGGATATTATCGCGGAGCGTTACAGGAAGGTTCGCCTGAAATGTCTGCACTTGGCGTCACGCATACTCAGAGACCAAGCGCTCGCCGAGGACGCGCTGCATGACGCGTTCGCATCGGTCATCGCACACCGGGAAAAATATCAGACATTGCCGGAAGAGGACTTTTTCAGGGTGATAGCCGTAATCGTAAAAAGCAAATGCTTTGACATCCTCCGG
>JAIRRO010000022.1 GCA_031255955.1 Oscillospiraceae bacterium | reverse complement strand
CGGTGCGTTCCGCGCTCCACGATAACGCCGTCGCGTATCACTAAAATTTCGTCGGCTGACATAATGGTTGAAAGTCTGTGGGCTATGATGATGCTTGTGCGCCCGCGCAGCAGGGGGTCTATGGCGTCTTGAATCAGGCTTTCGGATATGGAGTCCAGCGAGCTTGTTGCCTCGTCGAGAATCAGGATTTTCGTGTCCTTTAATATCGCGCGGGCGATTGAGAGCCGCTGGCGCTCACCGCCGGAGAGCTTGACGCCGCGGTTGCCGATAACGGTGTCATAGCCATTTGGCAGGCTTGCAATAAAATCGTGTATGTTGGCGTCGCGGCAGGCGGAGATAAGCTCATCCTCCGAGGCGTCCTCTTTTGCGTACAGCAGATTTTCGCGTATCGTGCCGTTAAACAGATATGTGTCCTGATTCACCACGCTGACGCTGCGCCGCAGAAATCCGAGGTCGATTTTGCGAATATCCGTCCCGTCCACCAGGACAGCGCCGCCTGTGACGTCATACAGCCTTGGGATAAGGCTGATTATTGTGGATTTGCCCGCGCCGGAGGGACCGACAATGGCGACGGATCTGCCCGCGGGTACATCAAACGAGATGTCGTTCAAAATCTGCTTTTCGGGTTCATAGCTGAAGGTTACGTTTTCAAAGCGTATATCGCCGCGAACACCCGCGGGGACTATTGCGTCCGGCGCGTTTTCAATCTCCAGCTTCATATCAAAGTAATCGAACAGCCGCGTGAACAGCGCCATCGAACGAATCAAATCCACCTGAATATTGAGCAGGGAATTGACGGGCATATACAGCCGACTCAGCAGCGACACCATAATTGTGACGTCGCCAACCGTAAGATTGGAATCCTGCCGCAGAATCAGCAAACCGCCGACAAGATAAATCAGCATAGGTCCGATGTTCGTAAACGTCCCGATTACGAACATAAACCACCGCCCGACCATACTTTCACGTATGCTGAGCGCGACGCGGGCTTTGTTCGCGGCGTAGTATTTTTTATATTCGCGCTCCTCCGCGGTGAACAGCTTAACAAGCATTTGCCCGCTGACGGAGAGGGTTTCGTTGAGAATTTGGTTTATCTCGTCGTTTTTCTCTTGCGATTGCCGCGTCAATGCCCAGCGCTTCTTGCCCACCGTTTTCGTCGGAATCACAAAGAAGGGCACCATAATGACGCCGACAGTGGCTAAAATCCAATTTTTGCGATACATCGCGACAAGGGCGATTATCAGTGTCGAGGAATTGCTGATAATTTGCGTCAGGGTGCCTGTAATCGTCTGCTGGACGCCGTCGGCGTCGCTCGTCATCCGCGTGATTATATCGCCCTGCTTGCTGGTGGAAAAGAATCTGTGCGACATTTTTTGCAGATGCCCGTACAGAGAATTTTTCATGTCAAAGGTGATGTGCTGCGCTATCCAGGCGTTCAGGTAGCTCTGCCCGATGCTTATCAAATTGGAAACGACGAACAGGGCGAAGGACGCGCCGATTAACGTCAGCAGTATGCGAAAGGCGTCGTTTCCGGCGATGGCGCGTATCGCCGCGCCGACGGGACCGGATATGCGCACGGGGTTATTTGCGATGGCGTCCACCATGCCCCCCGTCAGAATCGATGGATAAATCGAAAAAAACGAGGACACCACAATGGCTGTCATCACAAGTAGCAGCTGCGGCAGATACGGCACTAAATATGAAAATATTCGTTTAAGGAGCGCTGCCGTAATCTTCGGGCGGTTCAGCTTCTCCTCAGGTGTTAAAAATCCTCTTGCGCCTCTTGGTACTCCCGGTGGCGGCATAAATCGCTCACAGCCTTTCTATAGTCAGGTACCTGTCTCAATAAGGCTATGATACCACCGCGCGGGGGTGTTGTCAAGCGATTATTTATCCGCGCCCTCATATATCTGCGCCGACTCTAACAGGGCGCGCAGTTCCAGCCCGATTTCGGAGTGGCGTGGCTCCAGCTCCCGCAGCTTGTCCGCAATTTTTTCAAGCTCGTCAAGGTGGCATAGCGCCGTGAGGCGTTCGTTTTCCTCCGTCAGCTTTTTGGCGGCTGCGCGCGCGTCTGTCAGCTCGGCGCGCAGCGCTTCAAGCTCTGCTGCCAGCGCCTTTATGCACGCGGTTGTGTCCTGTCTGTTAAAGCCAAAAAGCGCTGTTCTGAATGTCCTTGCGTAGTCCTTCATTCCAAACCTCCGAATGTTTGTGTTATATCGCGTCCGCGCGGTTTATGAAACAAGCTGCTCGTAAGTGGCGTCGCCGCCGCAGACGGGAAAGGCGTCGCGGTCCCACTCATATTGCATTGCCTCCATATCCTCATCGCTTTTCAAAAACGCCGTTTCATAGCCCTCTGTGTCGCACATCGCGGGGTCGATGTGATAGTATGCCCCGTCGCAGACCACAATGTTCCACGCGTGGCGCTGTCCGCCGCGCGTACCGGGAACAACAATGCATTGCAGCGACAGGGAATCGCACAGCGCCTTATACGCCATGGCGTATCCCTCTCCGATGGCGGAGCCGCCCAGCAGCGCGCCGTAAGCCGTGGAGGAGAGTCCTTGCGTCGGGTATTCCGTAAGCGCGGCGGCGGCGCTGTCATACTCCGCCAGCTCCGCGAGAGAGCGGCACAGCGAAAGAAGAAGCTCTCCGTCGCCGTCACCCGTCGCGGACTCCGCGATATCGCGCGCCGCGGAGCGCAGCCACTCGGAAAAGCGCGTCAATACAGAGGTCGATTGACTGTATCCAAAGGTAAGCTCGATGAGCTTTTCCCCGCCGGAGGTCTCCGGGGGATAAATCACCGCCGTGGCGATGGGCAGCATCACGACGCGCAGTGGATTTTCGTAGTATATTTCGTTTATATACTCCAGCGCCTGCTCCCCGGATATGCCCGAAATGCCGGTGAGTATCGCCGCGTCCTCACGATAGGCGCTCATCATCTCCAGCAGCTCTGTGCGCAGATACAGCTGCGTGGAGGCTGTCACCACGGCGTCCAGTTGCTCACCTGAGCGGCGGTATGTCAGCTCCGCCGAGACCTCATAGTACGATACTATCGGCGTGATTTCATAGGATATATCGGACAGCGCGTAAGAGCCGAAGGCGTCGCGCAGGAGGATATCCTCGCGCGCGCGCTCCAAATCAGGCTCCAGCTCGCCGCTGTATTCAAACACGTTTATGCGCCCGGCGTTCTGCCCGCGCGATAAGATGTCATACACCGCGCCGCGCAGCTCCGCATAATCCGACGCCTCCGGAATGGCGTTGTCGTGCGGGGGCGGCGACAAATCCGCATGCGGCGTGACCGTAAGGCGCTCTGTTTCGAGTATGCGCGCGCAGCCCGACGCTGTTAACGCCGCCGCCGCCATAATCAGCGCGGCAGCGCGGCGCAGAAAGCCGCCGATATGGCCGGGAGCTCTCATACGCGGATATGCCCTCCGCCGAGCAAAAAGTCTGTGATGCTCGCGGTTTCGATGCCGTTTCGGTTGCCTGAGGCGTTGGGGTCGGCGCTTAGTATGTACTTTGGATAGTTGTCGCGCAGGGCGGCAAGGGTGTTGTACGCGTCGTTTTCGGTTCGCTCGGGGTGAACCTCGCGCCCCAGCTGGATATATACGCGCTCGTTGCCGCGCTGTGCGACGAAATCAATTTCGCGCTTGCCGTGCTTGCCGATATATACCTCATATCCGCGCCGCACAAGCTCCAGATACACTGTGTTTTCAAGCGCGTTTCCGATGGCGGTGGGGGAGAAGCCCAGCATCGCGAAGCGCAGTCCGACGTCCGCGAGATAGAATTTTTCCTGCGTTTTAAGCGGTTCCTCCGCGTGCAGGTCATAACGTCGGCAGCGCGATATGATATACGCGTTTTCAAGGCGTTCGAGATATGTGTACACGGTTTCGATGTTTATCTCTTTGTTTTCGCCCTTCAGGCTGTCAGAAAGGTGCTTCGCGGAGAAGGTGCGCCCCACATTTTCAAATACAAATCGGATGATGCGTGTAAGTTGGTCGGCGCGGCGCAGCTGGTGCGAGCCGACGACGTCGCTCCATACGGCGGCGCTCATAATATCGCGCACGTGGGTATAGGCTTCGTCCTGCGTATGCTCGCGCAGGTGCAGTGTCGGAAAGCCGCCCTGCATTATGTAGCGCGCCAGCTCGCGCTGGATATCCTCTATCCGTGTGAAGCTTTCGCGGAAGATGAGATATTCCGTGAAGGACAGCGTCGTGACGTTTATTATCTCGCAGCGGTCCTCCAGCGTTGCCAGCACAGAGGGGGAGACGATGTCGCTGTTTGACCCGGCGGCATAGATATACACGCCGAGGTCGTGCATCAGATGCAGCGCTGCCCTCTCCCAGCCGTAAACGCGCTGGGGCTCGTCCAGAAACAGATAAATCCGCCCCGCGTCGGGAGCGGCGGCGACGCGCTTCGTAACGGCGTCATATAGCTCCGCGGATTCCGTGATGCCGGAGTTTTCAAGCCCCTCAAAGCTGAGGTGAATGATGCTCTGCTTCGGGGCGCCGCGCCGGGTAAGCTCGTCGCGCGCCATCTGCATAACAGAGGATTTGCCGGCGCGCTTCATTCCGGTGAGCAGCTTTGCCGACGGGGCAACTGATTCCGTAAACACGCGGTTTGTATACAGCGGTCTGTCTATCATATCGCAAGCACTTGTCCTTTCGAGCCCGGCTCGTATCGTTGGGTACATTTGACTGATTGAGGTATATTATATCCGCCATTTCTCGCGAAATCAAGCGTTTTTTCTGGTTATTTCAGAAATAATTGACACGCCTCCCGCCGACGGCGAATTAAAACCGCGCGCACGCTTCGCTGCATCGCGGCATATTATGCGTTGAATACGCTGCTTATTGGGGGAGTGACTATGAAATTCGCTGTTATCGGCGGCGATATGCGGCAGGCGCGTCTTGCGGAGCTGCTGCGAAGCGACGGACACGATACCAGTGTCTTTGCGCTTGATAAAATACGGCTGTCAGAGGGTGTGGTGCAGGAGGGTACCGCGCGGTACGCGGTTGAGGGCGCGGACTGCGTTGTGCTTCCGCTGCCATTGCAATCGCGCGAGGGGATGCTGTCCTCACCGCTATCCGAGGGCTTACATACTGTGCATGAGATAGTGACGGCGCTCTCGCCGGGGCAGCTTGTGCTGCTCGGTCGCGCGGACGACGCCTCACGCGCGCTTTTCCGCTCCGAGGGGCTGTCATTTACGGATTACTTTGAGCGTGAGGAATTGGCGGTTGCCAATGCCGTTGCCGCGGCGGAGGGCGCTGTCGGGCTGATTATGCAGGAAACCGCGATAACCATCTGGCGCGCGCGCGTGCTTGTATTAGGCTTCGGCAGAATCGGCAAGCTGCTCAGTCACCGCTTGCGCGGACTGGGCGCGGACGTCACGGCGACGGCGCGGACGCCGGAGGCTTTGGCGTGGATACGCGCCTATGGATATGAAGCGCTTGAAACATCGTGTCTTGACGGACGCCTCGGCGACTTTGATGTCATCGTGAACACCATCCCCGCGCGGATTATGACCGCCGAGCGGCTCTCGGAGGTCGGCGCGGACTGCTTATGTCTGGATCTTGCCTCCAAGCCCGGAGGGCTGGATTTCACGGCGGCGTCAAAGCTTGGTGTGCGCGCCATGTGGGCGTTATCGCTGCCCGGGGAGGTGGCGCCGACGACAAGCGGCGTGATAATCCGCGACACCATCTATAACATACTGCGGGAAAAGGGCTTGATGATATGAGCGGCGCGCGTGTCGGGTTCGCCATGTGCGGCTCTTATTGCACGTTCGATAAAGCGCTCGCCGCGCTTGCCATCTTAAAAACCGAGTTTCCGGACATCACACCGATAATGTCCGAAAGCGCGTACTCCACGGATACACGCTTCGGGGCGGCGCGGGACTTTGTCCGATGTATGGAGGAGATATGCGGCAAACGTGTGATACATAAAATTACGGACGCGGAGCCTATCGGTCCCGGGGCGCTGCTTGATATATTGGTTATCGCGCCCTGTACAGGCGGGACAATGTCCAAAATCGCGCGCGGCATCACGGATACATGCGTCACGATGGCGGCAAAGGCGCACCTGCGCAACGGCAGACCGCTATTGATTGCCGTCTCGACGAACGACGCCCTCAGCGGCGCCGCGCCCGCCCTGGGCGAGCTGCTTAACAGAAAAAACGTCTATTTCGTACCGTTTTATCAGGATGACCCCGCGAAAAAGCCAACCTCGCTCGTTGCTGATTTTGACGCATTAAATACGGCGGTGGCAGAGGCTCTTGCGGGACGCCAGCCTCAGCCGCTGCTTACCGCAGCGCCGAAATAGGTGCCCTACGCATCAAAAATCACACGGGCACAGCCGCCCCGCCGTCAAAGAAATATATGACGCCCTCACGCGCGGCAAGACCCGTCACACGCTCCATCGCGCTCATATACGCCCGAACCTGCGGCGTATAGAGCGCGGTTTTTTCGCGCAGCGCCGCGTCGCTCCTCAGACGGTCGGTCTTGAAATCGACGACAATTATTTTGTCCCCCTCGCGGAAAGCGAGATCGACGATGCCCTGCAGCATAATTTCATCCGCGCCTCCGCCGGGGAAATATGCCTCCGCCGGGACAAACAGCGAAAACTTAAATTCCCTGAAAACCTCCGCCGCACGCGCGGCGCGCGCGCCGTACTCTGAGCGTAAAAACCGAAGAATTTTAGCCTCCTCCACCACAGCGCGCTGCTGCGGGGTGAGATACCCCGCGGCGGTGATCGAGTCAAGCTCGCGTCGAACCTCATCAGCGTCGGAGTACTCGCGCAGCGCCATACGCCGCATCGCGAGATGCAGCGCCGTGCCGCGTTCCGCCCCGGTGAGCGCGCCCTTCGGCGATATAAATCCCGGGCGCGAATATGTCCCGCCGGACGTCTCCCCGTGCGGGGGTGTGTACTCAATTTGCTGCGCGTCCGTGAGCAGGTCGGAGTCCGAGGCGCGGTTTTTCAGCTCTGTGACGGTGAGCTTTGACGGCAGCTCCGGCGCCCTTGGATACGGATATGTAAACGGCGGCGGCACATCCTGTTCGGTGGCAGCCTCTTCCGGTTGCACGCTGCGCTCGTTATCGGCGGCGTCAGCGGTATCAGCAGCCTCCGCAGCGTCGTTTGCGGCGTCATTTGTGGACATTCTCACTATCCGGACGTCCCACGCCCCCTCGCCGCGCGGCGGATTATCAAACGGAGCCTCCGCCAATATCGCGCGCGTTTCGGGGCGCGTCAAGGCTGCCAGCAGCAGAATATCACCGGTGCCACGCTGACGCGAGAGCATATACGGCGATATCGGCTCCGCGCGTTCAGGCGCGTCGAACGCCAGCTTTTCAAGCGTTTTTTCGGCGTCGTCGGATGCGTATGTTATTATCAGCTTTTCGCGCGCGCGCGTCATAGCGACATACAGCACGCGCATTTCCTCTGACATAGTCTCGTCAGCGAGCTTTTTCGCGATGGCGATACGCGGAAGCGTGGGGTATTCAACGCGCCGCTCAAGGTCAACGCGCTTCGGTCCCGCGCCAAGCTCACGATGAAATAACAGCCGCTCGCGCGAGTCTGTAAAATTAAACCGCTTTGACATATCGGCGAGAAATACAATCGGAAATTCCAGCCCCTTTGATTTGTGCGCCGTCATAAGACGCACCGCGCCGCCGCCCGAGCTTGACACGGGAGAGCCTGCCGCTATATCCGAACCGCGCTCGCGCAGACTTTTTACAAACCGCAGAAAATCAAACACGCTCCGCCGTCCTATCGACGATGCCTGACGCGCCCTCTCGATTAAGCCCATAAGTCCGCCGCGCCGCGCCGCGCCGTCGCTCTCCGCGCTGATATACGCCGGAAGCTCTGTTTTGTTGTACAGCAGCCAGAGCGCGCGCTCCGCGCCAAGCTCCGGCGCCAAGGTGCGCAGCCCTGCCAGCTCTGTGATAAATTTTTGTGATTTTTCGTCCGTCGCGGCGTGCTTTTCCAGCGCGTCATAAAAATCGCCGTCCGGGAGAGCAAGGCGTATTTCGGCAAGCTCATCCGGCGTGAAGGCATACACGGGTGAGCGCAAAACGGCGATTAACGCCGTATCGTCGCGCGGATTATCGATGACCGATAAAAACGCGAGAGCCGTTTCAATTTCCGGTCTGTCGAAAAACACTTCTGAATCCGGGGATTCAACCGGAATACCGAGCCTTGTCAGTTCCTCGCGATACACGGTGGCGTGGGTTCTCGCGCGCAGCAATATGGCGATATCGGAATATTCCGCGCGTCGCCCGGCACCGCCGTCCGGGATGATGAAGCCGCCTTCA
>JAIRRO010000140.1 GCA_031255955.1 Oscillospiraceae bacterium | reverse complement strand
CGGCCTCGACGGCACGTCGCAGTTTTCTATAACCCACTCGTAAAACGGCCTGTGGTCGGCGAAATCGAGCGACCACAGCGAGTGCGGTATGCCCTCCAGAGCGTCCTGTATGGGGTGGGCGAAGTCGTACATCGGGTACACGCACCACTCGCCGCCCTGCCGGTGGTGCGATATGTGACGTATGCGGTACAACACGGGGTCGCGCAGGTTGAAGTTGCCGGAGCCGAGGTCTATTTTCGCGCGCAGCGTCATGGCGCCCTCGGGGAACTCGCCGTTTTTCATCCGTGTGAACAAATCGAGCGATTCCTCAATGGGCCTGTCGCGGTGCGGGCTTGTCGCGGGTACGCCCACGTCGCCGCGACGCTTCTTGAATTCCTCCGGTGAGAGCTCGCAGACATAGGCTAGTCCCTTTTTGATGAGCCCGACGGCTAGCTCGTATGTCTCGGGGAAGTAGTCGGAGCCGTAGGTGAGCTTGTCCCAGCGGTAGCCGAGCCACTCGATGTCCTCTTTTATTGAGTCCACAAATTCCTCGTCCTCGCGGAGAGGGTTTGTGTCGTCCATGCGCAGGTTGCATGTGCCGCCGTACTTGCGCGCCGTGCCGAAGCTGATGTTCACCGCGTAGGCGTTGCCGATCTGCAAATACCCGTTCGGCTCGGGCGGGAACCGCGTGCGTACAGTCATCCCCTCATAGCGCCCGCCGGGCGCCAAGTCCTCGTCGATGAGCGCGTGTATAAAGTTAGTGGTTTCTTCCATATCGCATCACCCCGGCATATTTTTTCGCAATTTCGTCAACGCCGCCAATTATACGCCTGCCCGGCGCAAAAAGCAATTCCTTGACTTCGCGGCGCTCGGGGGCGTATAATCAGCGGCGGCGCTCGCCGCGCTGTATTAGGAGGGTGATGTATGAGGCCGTATATCGCCATGTTCAAGTTGAAGCTCGTAGAGGGTATGCAGTACCGCGCCGCAGCGTGGGCGGGCGTTACGACGCAGTTCTTCTGGGGCTTTATGCGCCTGATGATTCTCGCTGCGTTCTACCGCTCATCCTCGTCCGAGCCGCCGATGGAATGGGGGCAGCTGACCGCCTATATCTGGCTGCAGCAATCCATGCTCGCTCTGACTATGCTGTGGCGGACGGATAACGAGCTGCTCACGGGTATTCGAGACGGACACGTCGCCTATGAGCTGTGCCGCCCGTATGATTTATATAGCTTCTGGTTCGCGCGCTCCGTCGGCTCGCGGCTGGCAAACGCGGCGTTGCGCTTTCTGCCGATACTGGTGGTGGCGTTCCTGCTGCCGGGGCAATACCGCATGACACTGCCGCCAAATCTCACGGCGTTCGCGCTGTTTATTCTGTCGCTCGCGCTCGCGCTGCTTCTTGTCGGCGCTGTGTCGATGTTTATCTATGCCCTGACATTTATCACGCTGACGCCGGCGGGTTCGACGCTCATTGTCACCATGCTGTCGGACTTTTTATCGGGCATGGTGATTCCCGTGGCGATGTTACCGCTGTGGCTGCGGCGAGTCTCAAACGCTCTGCCGTTTCGGTATATGTCCGATCTGCCGTTTCGCCTGTACAGCGGGAATATTTCGGGCGGGGACGCCGCGCTTCAAATCGGCGTACAGGCGGCGTGGATTGTCGCGCTCACGCTCCTCGGGAAGCTCGCGTTTAGCGCGGCGTCGCGGCGCATTGTCGTGCAGGGGGGCTGACCGTGATTTATTTCAAATATGTCAAGATGATAATGGGCACGTTTATGCAGTACCGGCTGAATATGCTGCTTGTTATCACCGGGCAGTTTTTCAACACGTTTTTCGCCTTTACGGGTATGTATCTGCTGTTCGACCGCTTCGGGACGCTGGACGGCTACACCCTCGGCGAGGCGGCTCTTTGCTTCGCTATTGTGACGGCGGCGTTTTCGATAACGGAGTGCTTCGCGCGCGGCTTTGATATGTTTTCCGGCCTCGTAAAAAGCGGCGATTTCGACCGCATTATGCTCCGTCCGCGCAGTACGATTTTGCAAATACTCGGCTCAAATGTCGAATTCACCCGCGTCGGGCGGCTCATAGTCTCCGTCGCCGTGCTGGTATACGCCTCGTCGCTTTTGGATATCGCGTGGAGCGCCTTTCACATAATAACAGTGGTTTTGATGGTGATAAGCGGCGCGTTCATCTTCGCGGGCATATTCATCCTCGGCGCAACGGTGTGCTTCTGGACAGTTGACGGCTTGGAATTCATCAACATCTTCACAGACGGCGGACGCGACATCGCCCAATACCCGCTTACCATCTACAACAAGTGGTTCACGCGCTTTTT
The DNA here is from genome assembly GCA_031255955.1 of Oscillospiraceae bacterium. Lineage (GTDB taxonomy): Bacteria > Bacillota > Clostridia > Oscillospirales > Oscillospiraceae > JAIRRO01. The sequence goes on along the minus strand of JAIRRO010000140.1, from coordinate 1,178 downwards.
CACATTCATAATCCCGTTAGGCTGCTTCAATTATCTGCCGCTGTTATATCTGACAGGCCGCGCGTCGAATCCGCTCTACGCCCTAACCCCGCTGCTCGGCATACTGTTCATAATCCCATGCGTCGCCATATGGAACCTCGGCGTGCGGCGATATCTGAGTACGGGAAGTTAGGGGCGCGGATTCACAATCCAGTTGCCGTTTTTATCAGCCCCCACGCGCTCAACAAGCCCGGCGTCCCTGAGTTTTTTGATATTTGTTCTGATGTTGCGCTCAGTGATTCCGACCTTTATGGACAGCGTTTCGGCAGTGATGCCCGGATTCTCAATCATCAAAGCCATTATTTTTTGCTGAGTTTCGTTCGGATTAACACTTTTTACCCTGTCGTTTGCCCTGTCGTTTACCCTGTCGCCCGGGATGCATAAAAACGTAATCAGCAGACCGTTTCCGATAATCTCAAACACCGGCTTCGGCTTTCCCGCGCTGACGCTTGAATTTATAATTTTTTCAATACCGCGCCCCCACGCCTCGGTCATGCCGCTTTTGAAGAATGCGTTGGCTATGTCCGGATTGTGTGGAACAGATATATGGAAAGTCAATAAATCCTGTATTGTCCATTTCGCGGGCAGCGCTCCGGCGTTGAATATTGTCACTTTGTCATCATATACCCGGATTTGAATCGGTATCCCCGTCGCATAGTCCTTGTGAACGATAGCGTTCAGAATCGCTTCACGCAAGGAGTCCTTATTCACAGGATAAGCTTCCACACGCTGAATCCCTTCGTAGCTGATTATTCCTCTAAAATACTTATCGTAAATGATATCTACGACCTTATCCGGTATAGTTATCAGAGAACCATGGATTTCATCTTGAAATAGCAAATCATCATTGCTTTTGAAATAACCGATTTTTACATACGCCCCCGTAACCCACTTTTCGGGGTCCTCATGGAAAATTAATATTGCCGCGCGTTTCAAATACGCCCCGTCAGTTGTCAGCTTTAATGTTTCCAAAAGCTGCTCATCTGATATATCCAAGTCTTCTTTGCTAAGACGTCCTCGCGCAAGCGCTTTTTTTCGGAACTCCCGAAACGAAACAATATCCAAATCCGCTCCGCTCACGTGAAGTACAGGGGCGGAGTCCCATGTCCGACCATATTTACGCATTACAAATTCATCCA
>JAIRRO010000133.1 GCA_031255955.1 Oscillospiraceae bacterium | reverse complement strand
GGGTGCTGCCCCGTCGTGCGTTTTACTCCGACGCAGCCCTTGGCAAGGCGGTTTTCCTCCGCCCGCGTTACTGTTTTGCCGACAGTTTCAAGATATTTTTTTACGTATCCGAATGCGGTTTTTTCTGCCACGGTGCCAATCGTACCCGCGCGGAACACATGCTCCGCGCCGAAAAGCTCCGTCGTGTATTTGTGCGCCGCCGCCTGATATTCGCCGGAGAAATTGAGGTCGATATCCGGCACCTTATCCCCGCCGAAGCCGAGGAATGTCTCAAACGGAATGTCAAAGCCTTCTTTGTCATACTTCGCGCCGCAGACGGGGCATAGCTTGTCCGGCATATCCGCGCCGCAGCCAAAGTCCGCGCCGCTCTCAAAATCCGCGTTGCCGCAGGCGGGGCAGCGATAATGCGCGGGTAGTGAATTGACCTCTGTAATCCCCGCGAGATACGCAACAAAGGACGACCCCACGCTCCCGCGTGAGCCGACAAGATACCCGTGATCAAGCGAGTCGCGTACAAGCCGCTGCGCCGTGATGTAAATTACATCGTATCCGCGCCCGAGAATATCGTTGAGCTCCGCTTCCACGCGCGCGGAGACAAGCTCCGGCGGTGTTTCCCCGTACAGCTCGCGCAGGCGGTCGAACACCAGCGTTTTCAATTCCTCCGCGCTGTTATCAATCTTAGGAGCAAAAAGTTTTTTCGGCGGCGGCAGCGGGCTGACGCTTTCAATCATTTCCGCGATGGCGCGCGTGTTCGTCACCACGACCTCATAGCACGCAGCCTCGCCGAGGTATGAAAATTCGTCCAGCATTTCCTCTGTCGTGCGGAAATACAGCGGCAGATCTTCCAAGGCGCTCTCAAAGCTCTTGGCGTTCAGTAGGATTTTTCTGAATATTTCGTCCTCGGGGTCAAGGAAGTGCACATCGCCCGTCGCGCAGACCATTCGTCCCGTCTCCCGCCCCAGCTCGACAATCGATCGGTTGAAATTTCGAAGCTGTTCAACATCGCGCGCGCGCGGCTTCGCTCCGCGCAGCATAAAATAATTGTTTGAAATAGGCTGAATTTCCAGATAGTCATAGAACTCAGCCAAGCGGTGCCGCTCAAAGCGGTTGCCGCGCTCAATCGCCGCGAATATCTCTCCGGCTTCGCACGCCGAGCCGATTAACAGTCCCTCGCGATGCTTTAGCAGCAGGCTTTTCGGGATTATCGGATTGCGGCTGAAATGCTCCAGATGGCTGTCCGTAATCAGGCGATACAGGTTTTTCAGTCCCTCGCGGTTTTTTGCCAGAATGATGATATGATTAACGCGCCGCCGTTGCTTGACGGACGCCTCGTATGCAAATTTATTTATGGCTTCGACTGATAAAAGTCCGCGCCCCTTCAGGTTTTTTTGGAATGCCGCCGCTATCAGCCCCGTTGTTTTTGCGTCGGCGAGCGCGTGGTGATGCTCAAATTTCGGCAGGCGCAGCGCGCTTGATACCGTGGGGAGCTTGTAGTTGTATAAATCGGGGAGTATCGCGCGGGAGAGTGTCAGCGTGTCGAGACACGCGCTGTTAAACGGGATTCCGTTTGTAAAGCAGACCTCATAAATAAAGCCCAAATCAAAGGATGCGTTGTGCGCCGCAAGCGGACGGTTGCCGACATAATCAAGGAACGCGCGGACTGCTTCTATCTGCCCGGGGGCGCCGCTCACTGTTTCGTCCGTGATGCCGGTAAGCTCTGTAATTTCACGGGGGATGGGCATTCCCGGATCGACGTATGTTTGAAAATCCGATATAATTTCGCCGTTGTGTATGGTCACGGCGGCTATCTCCGTGATTTTGTCGCGATAGGAATCCAAGCCTGTTGTTTCTATATCGAATACAACCAGCTCTCCGTCGAGCAGCGCCGCGCCGTCCGGCGCGCCGTATACGGCGGGACGCGAGTCCACATCGTTGATGTAATACCCCTCGACGCCATAGATGATTTTCATATCCCCGGCGGCTTCCGCGGCGTGCGCGGCGTCCGGGAAGCTCTGCGCCACGCCGTGATCTGTAATCGCAAGCGCGGTATGTCCCCATTCGGCGGCGCGTTTTATGACCTCCGCCGTGTCTGTCAGGGCATCCATCGCGGACATTTTTGTGTGCAAATGCAGCTCGACGCGCTTTTCCGGAGCGTTGTCATAGCGCTTTTCGGGCGCGTCCACGACGGCGATATTCACGGGGTCCAGCACTGTGTCATTGTTTTCATACCGGTCTAGAAACAGCTTGCCCGAAACCCGAAGATACATTCCGGTGCGGATATTATCCGTCACGTGGCGGGCGTCATCTCCGCGCATAAATTTGGATACGTGCAGCGAGCCTGTGTTGTCCGTGATATCAAAGCTGAGTACCCACGCCGTGCCGTTTTTCACCGTGCGGCTGTTGGAAGAGAACACGCACCCCTCTATCGTGACCTGCCCGAGATTGATATCAATATCGCTCATCGCGGTGAGTGAGCCTGTCGGCGCGCGCCCCATAATGACGCTCCCGGAGGGCTGCGCGCTTTTCTTCGCGGCGGATGATTTTTTTACTGGCGGTGGTGTCGGCGATGCCGGAGTTGATATTGTCGTTGCTGCTGCTACCGTCGGCGTCGCCTCCGCCGGAATAGGCTGCGTGAGCGTCACTTGGGAGAGTCCCAGCGCGGCACTAAGCTTTTTTTCGACGGCGGCAAGCTCGTCGTGCGACGGGGCTTCTTCAAATTCCGCGGCGATCTCAAGGCGCGTTTTGGAGCGGTCGAGCTTTACGGAGGTCACAAACGCGGAGGTGAAGGGACGCGGAAGCTCCGCGTCCCTAAGCTCCGGAAAAACCTCTACAAGCGGGGTTTTATTCATCGTGCGTCGCTTATTTCGCGCCGCCCCAAGCCTGTCCGGCGTCAGAGGTGCTGGAGCCTGCCGGATCGACGACGCAGGCGCCGCCCTCTATGGGCAGCACAGCGCCCGTTATGTAGCTTGAGTCGTCGCTTGCGAAGAATACGGCGGCTCCCGCGATTTCCTCCGGCTGCGCCGCGCGCTGAAGCGGCATATACCGCGTCAAAAACGCCAGCGCGCCGTTCTCATCCGTGCCCTTTGCCTCCGCAAGGGACTTCATTGAGTTTACCAGCATGGGCGTCGCCGTCGCGCCGGGGCAGATGACATTCGCGCGGATTTTATACTTGCCGTAATCGTTGGCAGCCGACTGCGTGAGTCCGACGATGCCGTGCTTTGATGCGATGTACGCGGGCAGCGCCGGCGGGCAGCGCAGCGCCGCAAGGCTTGCCACATTGACGATAACTCCCCCGCCCTGCGCGATGAATTTTGGAATGGCATAGTGCATGGTGTAGAAAGTGCCGAACAGATTTGTTTCGAGGATGCGCCTAAACGCCTCGGGATCCAAATCCGCAATGGAACCGGCGGGCGCGTCTATACCTGCGTTGTTTACGAGGATGTCGATTTTGCCGCCACCGAATTCGGCGGTGGCATCGATCATTTTTGCGCAGTCCTCCGGCTTCATAACGTCTCCGGCGAACGGAAGAACGCTGCCCGCCGGGCACGCCTTCACGGTTTCCTCCAGAGCGTTCGCGCGGCGACCCGTGATTACGACCTTCGCGCCCTCCGCGACATAACGGATTGCGATTGCCGCGCCGATTCCGGAACCTCCGCCTGTTATAAGCGCTGTTTTACCTTTAAGCTGACCTGACATTGTGTAAATACCCCTTTCAAAGTTTTTTGAGCTGCGCTATTATATCACGCCGAAAAAGAAAACTCAACGCCGCGCGGACGCCGAAAACGCGTCACGCGGAAAAAATTTGAGATTTAGAAAATATTTGAGATTTAATTGTATAAAAAATCCGCTGCCGGGTAAAAATACACGCGAAAGCCAACGTCGCGGGTATCGCCGACCCGCAAACGGATGGCACGCGCAAGACAAGAGAATCAGTATCGGAGGAAATCAAATGCGAGAAAAGAAAACCCTTGCACAAAAAATCAGCGGATTTATGGCAGGTCGGGGCTTTTACATAGTCCTGCTTGCCTGCGTCGCGGTGATTGGTGTGTCCGCTTGGACGCTCATCCTTCCCCGCGGCTCGCAGAGCGGGAGCTATGTGGATTATTCCCTGCCCGGCGCCATAACGCCGCAGCCCGAGTGGGAACCGGAATGGCACACGGATTTAGAGCCTTATGACCCGACGCCGGAGCTTCCCGATAAGGGCGCCTTGCTTGAAGCCGAGGGCGAACCCCCTCCCGACGAGGCGGCGGAGCTTGAGGCGACAGCCATGCCGGCAACGGCGGAGGACGAGCCGGAGCCGGAGCCTTTGCCCGCAGTTAAGCCCGAAACGGAGCCTCCGACGAGCGAGCACGGAGGCAACTCCGCGAAAAAAATATCCGATTTAATCTTCGCGCGCCCCATTGCCGGGGAGATAACGATGGAATATTCCGTGGACGCGCTTGTATACAGCCGCACCTTGGGCGACTGGCGCACGCACGCGGGAATTGACATCGCGGGCGCTCTGGGGGCGAAGGTTCAAGCCGTATGCGACGGCAGCGTTTCGGAAATAACGAGGGACGATATGCTGGGCACAATGGTGATTATCGACCATGGCTTCGGACTGCGCTCGATATACGCCAACTTAGCCTCCGAACCTGCCGTGAAGGTGGGCGACAAGGTATCGCTCGGCGCGGTCGTCGGGGCTGTCGGCACCACGGCGCTCGCGGAATCCGGAGAGGTGACTCATCTGCATTTCGCGATGGAGCTTGACGGTGAGAGCGTAGACCCGCAGAAATATATTCCGTAAACAGTAAAATGCCGCGCGGCTTTGTACCGCGCGGCATTTTACATAATGATTGCTTGAAATGAAATGATCATCAAAACGGCCAGCTGTCCGGGAACCACTTCAGCACCTTCCTGAAATATGTCACCGGCGCGGGCATACCCGAAATCGCCGGATAAAACAGCGCGAAAAGAACGCCCGCATATGCCGTAAGCTCGGCGGCGACGCGCCGCCCCGCAGCCTCCCATCGCTCTGAGAATGTATTCATCATATGTGAGAGCGCAAGGACAAGAAACACCGTGGACGGGAAATAGTGATACGCGAACACAATTCGCTTAACGAACATCCACGGCACCAGCTGCGATAACAGCCCAAGGACAATCAAAAACGCGCGCGTGTCCCGATACCGTATAACGCGGTATGTCATCACGCAGATTGCCGCGCCGCCGCCCCACCAGATAACGGGGTTGCCGAACGCCGCGAAGGAGGATTTTAATCCGGCGGGCATAACATCCAAATAATAAAGGATAGGACGCGCGTTAACCACCCATTGATACCACCACGAGGAATACGGATGCGTCGCGTCAAGGACGCCCTTGCTGTGATAATTGAACGTATTCACCTGCACGCGCCAAATCATCTTGTAATACTCAGGATCCCACAGCATCCCGCCGCGAACCGTCATGCCCTTTCCCGTTCCAAACGGGATATAACTGAGGCAATAAATTATCGACGGGACGACAAGGAAAAACAGCGCCGCCGCCGCAAGCGTTTTTATGATAACACCCGAATATCCGCCCGGCTCGCCGTCCTGCGCCCACTGCTTGTAATCGTATATCAGCTTCATCGCAAACATCACGAACAGCCCCGCCCCGGCATAAATCACAATCCATTTACACGCTGCGCCGATGCCGAAAAACAGCCCCGAGAGCGCCAGCGGGCGAAACGCCCGACGCAGCGAGCCGCGCCGCGCGGGGTCAATGCGCGCCGATAAATATCTGTACATAAACAGGTATGATAGCATTATGAAAAACACGGCGTAGGTATCCACCGTCGCGATTCGCGTCTGCGTGAAGCGCATAAAATCAAACGCCAGCAGCAACGTCCCGCATACGGCGACAAAGCGCTTGCCGAACATATTTTTTAACATGACATATAAAACAGCAAGCATCGCGACGCCGAACAGCGTCCCCATGCACCGCCAACCGAACGGCGTCATACCGAACAGCTCCACGCCGATGGTGATAATCGTCTTGCCGAGTGGCGGATGCACGGTTTCATAGGGATATTCCCCGCGCACCGTCTCAAACGCCGCGCGTCCGTGATAGATTTCATCAAAATACATGCTGTTCATATACGATGCGCGCTCCGGCGTAAGCTCCGGCTCGTCCGTAAGCTCCCGCGGCAGCCCCGTAACGGCGATCCGGCGCCCGTCGCTGCCGAAAACGACAAGCTCACCCAGCTCAAGCATTTTTCGCGCGGTTTCCATTTTCACGGCTTCAAGGCGAATATATTTCGCCGTAAAGCCGGTTTCCGTGTCGTCGATGCTCCAGTCGGCGGTGCGCCATTTGAACAAATCGGCGTGCGTTTGCTCCATCGGCGTCTTGCTCTCAATGCTCCCGCGGACGCGCGTCCAGTTCTCGCCGTCCTGCGAGTATAAAAGCTCGTATGCGCCCGTGTACATACCTGTATAAAACATTATTTTTGTCACGCGCTCTGTTTTCGGAAGCTCCGCCGTCACGCTCGGCGCGTCGGCTGTGAATCTGTAAAACGTCTGCGGCGCTGTGAAATCCCCCAGCTTGAAGAAGGATACAACGGAAAACACCACAAGAATTATCGCAAGCGGAATCGCGTCTCGCCGCTCCATCGGGTGGGAAATAAATTCAAAAGCAAAGCGCGGACGGTTCATAATGCGGTCGATCCACTCCGTCGTCCCTCGGCGCGGCGCGTCCGCCCTGAAATACAGCACAAAAAAGCCGCCGATGCCCGCTATGGTCAGCGCCGTCAAAACATATGTCAGATTAGGAAAGCCGTTTATTACGCATCACCCTTACAGCAAAACTTGTGTCCTGATAGATTATAACCCATCGCGCGCGCAATATCAAGGCGCGGGCGGCGGGTCAGTCATAACCCGCGCGGGTTGTACATAAAATGCGGCAACGAAATAATCTCAAATTTCAGGGGGTATGCGCTATGATAACACTTAAGCTGAAGCTTCCCCGCGCGGCGCGGAAGTGGTTTTCGGAGCTTGCGAGGACACTGGGCAAGCGGAAGCTGGCGGCGATCGGCTGCGCTCTTGCCGCCGCCGCGATATTTGCCATCGTGTCTCACCCCGCCGTGGTTGGCGTGTCGGCGACAACGCGCTCCTTGCCCGTTTATTCCGTGGAACGCGATAACAAGGCAGTTTCGCTGACGTTTGACGCGGCGTGGGGCAACGAGGATACAGAGCATTTAATTTCGATTTTGGGCAAATACAACGTGAAAGCAACATTTTTCGTCGTCGGCGCGTGGGCGGAGCGGTATCCCGAATCCGTGAAGGCGCTGTCTGACGCCGGGCACGAGGTGATGAACCACTCGGACGATCACGCGCATTTCACAAAGCTCTCCTCCGGCGAAATTATCACAAATATCAAAGAAGCAAACGCGAAAATCTCCGCTGCTTGCGGCGTTACACCCACGCTGTTCCGCGCGCCCTACGGCGAATACGACGACAATGTGATAAACACGGTCAGCTCGATAGGCATGACCACCGTGCAATGGGATGTTGACAGCCTTGACTGGAAGGATCTTTCCGCCGACGAGATAACAAAGCGCGTCACAGGGAAGGCTTCGCCCGGGAGCATCGTGCTGTTCCACAACGCCGCGAAGCACACACCGGAGGCGCTGCCGCGCATTATCGAATTTTTTCTGCGTGAGGGCTACGCCATCGTACCCGTCTCTGAGCTGTTGCTCGACGGGGCGTATACAATTGACCATACGGGACGAATGAGAAAGTGACGGGATTCGGCACCCCGTCACCCGCGGATGCGGAGCGTCAGCAGCGTCAGCCCGTACAGCACCGGTTGATGCAGCAGATAGATAATCAGCGCGCGGCGTCCCAGCACGGGGAAAAACGGCGGTGCTATGCTGTAAAAGCGCGCGGGCAGACGTCCTGCTTTAATCGGTTCGCCCGCAAGCGTACCGAGCAGGAACACGAATATCCACGGAAAAAGCGGAAAATAGTCCGATGAAAAAAATCCGGGATACAACCAGCCGAGTGACCACAGCCACGTTACGCCCGGCGAGATGTATTTCACCGCGAGCGCGGAGAGTATAATCAGCGCGACACATACGACTGCGAAAACAATGCGGCGACGGCTCCCGCCGATCGGGTTTTCCGGTAGACTCCCCCGTCCGTCAACCGCCCTTTCAAGATATTTCCCAAACAACGCATACAGCAGCATACACGATGCAAGCAGGTGCAGCACCCCGAAGCGCACGGGCGATTCGATCAGCGTTGTGGCTATGGATACGGCGAGCGCCGCCAGCGCCGTCAACATCCCACGCTTGAAATTACTGCGCGAGAAGCGTGAGGACACCCCCGCGAGGAATATGAACAGCCCCGCGAATATATAGTGCAGCACGTCAAACACCGGATTGGAATACAGCCACCCGGGCGCGCCGAGAAACTCCACCGCGTCATAAAACGCATGGTGAATCACCATCAACGCTACAGCAAATCCCCGCAGCGCGTCAATGGCTTCAATTCGCCGACGCGGCGCGCCGGTTTCTTCCGGAATGCTTTGTTCGCTCATACGTTAAAGCGGAAGTTTACAATGTCACCGTCCCGCATGATATAGTCCTTGCCCTCACTTCTGATAAGACCGCGCTCCCGCGCCGCCGCCATCGTCCTGCACTCCTTCAAATCCTCAAACGCGACGACCTCCGCGCGGATAAACCCGCGTTCAAAATCCGAATGAATCTTACCCGCGGCGCGCGGTGCGCGCGTACCGCGCTTTATCGTCCAAGCGCGCACCTCGTCAGCACCCGCCGTGAGATATGAAATCAGCCCCAGCAGCGCATATGATGTGATAATCAGGCGGTTCAGCCCCGATTCGGCGGCGCCCAGCTCTTCTAAGAACAAGCCGCGCTCCTCCTCGTCAAGCAGCGAAATTTCCTGCTCTGTCTTGGCGCATATCGGCAAGACACCGGCGCCTTCCGCGCGCGCGATTTCCTCCACGCGTCGGAAATATTCGTTGTTTTCCGGACCCTCTGTAAAGCCGCGCTCGTCCATATTCGCGGCATAGACGACAGGCTTGAGCGTCAACAGCTCTGACGCGGATATTATCTCTATATCCTCCTCCGAGCCGTCAAAGCCGCGCGCGGGCAAGCCGGAATTTAACCGCTCCAGCAGCCGCTCCAGCGTTTCGGCTTCCCGCGCAAGCTTTTTATCGCCTGTTTTCGCGGCGCGACGGGCTTTATCCGCGCGGCGCTCAATCATCTCTATATCAGAAAGGATAAGCTCAAGATTGATTATTTCAACATCGCGGCGTGGGTCGGCGCCGCCCTCCACGTGTATGACATCCTCGCTGTCAAAGCAGCGGACAACGTGAACAAGCGCGTCCGTTCCGCGGATGTTGGAGAGGAATTTATTCCCCAGCCCCTCACCCTTTGACGCGCCGCGCACAAGCCCGGCTATATCGACAAATTCGATCACCGCGGGTGTATATTTTTTCGGGGAATACATCTCCGCGAGAAAGTCGAGGCGGCTGTCCGGCACGGTGACAACGCCGACATTCGGGTCTATCGTGCAAAACGGATAGTTCGCGCTCTCCGCGGCGGACGCCGTGATGGCGTTAAACAGTGTGGATTTGCCGACGTTCGGCAGCCCGACAATTCCGAGCTTCATTAAAATCACTCCCAAAATATCGCTCCCGCAACACTGCTGCGGAAGGCTACCGGACAGTATACAGCATATCCGTGCGATGTTCAAGCCGACAGCGCGGCGCTGTTAATCGCATTTCTATTTTATTTCTATTTTCTGCGCTCCCGCAGATAGTTTTCGCGTCCCTGCGCGTATATATCACCGCCGAGGGAGTCTGTCGCCACCGTCGCGGGGAAATCGCGGACAACGAGGCGTCGGATAGCCTCCGCGCCCAGCTCCGGAAAGGCGACCGTCTCAGCGCTTACAACGCGCGCGGCGAGCAGCGCGCCCGCGCCGCCTGTGGCGGCAAGGTAAACCGCGCCGCATTCGCGTATCGCCTCTGTCACCTCCGCCGAGCGCGCGCCCTTGCCTATCATACACATAAGCCCGAGGCGGATAAGGCGCGGCGCGGCGAAATCCATACGCGAGCTTGTTGTGGGTCCTATGGAGCCCGCCGCGAAACCCGGCGGGGGCGGCGTCGGTCCGGCGTAATATATCGCCGCGCCGTTGATATCAATCGGCAGCGGCTTTCCCGCGTCAAGCAGCTCGCAGAGGCGTATATGCGCGGCGTCCCGCGCTGTGTAAATGACGCCGGAGAGCGAAACGGCGTCCCCCGCGCGGAGAGTTGCCGCCGCCTCTTTTGTCATCGGCAGCGTTATCGCGTGTGTCATCACAGCACCTCCGATAAATGCCGCGTGACATGGCAGCTAATATTCACGGCGGCGGGTAATCCCGCGATGTGCGTCGGCATAGATAAAATCGAGACGCCGAGCGCCGTCGTCGCCCCGCCAAAGCCCATGGGACCGATGCCGAGGGCGTTTATCTTTTCAAGCAGCTCCCTCTCCAGCCTTGCGTAATAGGGGTCCGGATTCGGCTCGTCCAGCCCCCGCAGCAGCGCGCGCTTCGCCAGCAGCGCAGCCTTGTCAAAGCTGCCGCCGACGCCCACGCCGACGACAACGGGCGGGCAGGCGGATCCTCCGGCGCTCTCGACGGTCGATACGACGAAATCCACCAGCCCCGCTACGCCGTCGGCGGGACGCAGCATTTTTACACGACTCATATTTTCGCTGCCGAAGCCCTTGGGCGCGACTGTTATTTTGATTTTATCGCCCGGGACAAGATCGATATACACAGCCGCGGGGGTGTTATCTCCCGTATTTTCACGCCGCAGCGGGTCGCGGACTATCGAGGCTCTCAAATACCCCTCGGCGCACCCGCGGGCAACGCCATCATTCACAGCCGCGTACACGTCACCGTCGATGTGCGCGTCAATGCCGATATCGATAAACACGCACGCCATACCGGTGTCCTGACATATGGGTACTCCGCGCGATTCGGCGATATCCGCGTTTTCGCGTATGGTTTTCAGCGTCCGCCGGGCGTCATCCCACGGCTCGCTTTCGATGGCGGCGTCCACCGCCGCGCGGATATCCGACGGGAGGCGGATATTCGCGTCCCGAAACAGCCGCGCGACGGCGTCCGTGATGGCGTCAGTCGGAATTATTCGCATTTTCTTCTATCTCAACCGGAGTGTTTCCGGCGACGATGCCGATGTATGTATGCCCCGCGCGGAGCGTCACCGCCTTGCCGTCCTCCCCCGTGAACACAAACGGCGAATCGGGGGCGTCTTTTTTCCATTTTATCGGGATCCACTTCCCGCCGACGGCAAGATATCCGTCGCCGCCGCCTGTCAAATCAACCCGCAGGCAGCCATACGGGTCGCCCTTTATCTCGGATATCGTGGTTTTAATAATAACGATATTCGCAAAGGAGACAAGCGCGTTGTCATTGCCGTCCTTATACGCCCCGCCGTGCTGCCACGCTGCGTATTCGCCCGTTTCGGCGTCATATTCAAACGATGTGGTTTTTGAGGACGAGTATTTAATTTTTATGCTGTCGGCGGGCAAGCCGGATATTTCATAATCTTCCTTAAAGCTCAAGCCGACGTTATAACCCTTCTCGTGTTCAAGGCGAAAGCCGTACACCGGCAGATACCGCGAAATCAGCTCGCCGGTGGTCACCATGCTGTGCTCATATCCCATAGTCCGCCGCCGCGTCGAGTCGCGATAAAAAATCTCCTGCCGCTTGCCGTTTACGCCGTCAAGCCGCGTGATATCGCGCGACATCAGCACGCTGTAGGCGTCCTCGCTGCCGCCCGCGTGGATATACACCGCGTCAAAGCCTTGCGCGACGTCCACATAATACGGGCGAGCACTGCGGATGCTGCCGATTACCCCAATAGCCTCAACGTCCTGATACAGGGCAAGCATCCGCGTGATGCCGCCCTCCACAAGCGTCTCGACAAGAATATCCGCCTTGGAAACGCCGAGCTGCGGCTGCGCGATAGTTCGATTATTAAGCATTATGGCTATCGGGCGAGCCGCAGCTTTGGAGGCGTCCATCGGCAGCCCGGTCAGCGGATTTACGGGTCCGTCATACGGCGTCGGGGTCGGTGGCGGAGGAGGCGTTGGGGTGGGCGTCGGCGGCTTGGTGACCACAACCGCCGGTGTATTAGACGGCGTCGGCTCCGGCTCCTCCCCGCCGCCACATGCAACCATCAGCGCCGCCGCGAGCGCGAAGCACACTGCCGCCACCCGGCGAACGCGCGCCGCCGCGCCTATTGGAACCGCGCGACGTTGTTGATGCACATTCTTTTTAGCGGTGATCATTTCGCAAGCGTATCCGCAAGCTGCAGGGCATACGCCAGCGCGCGACCATAGCTGTTGCCATTGAGCAGCAGCGGATAGTCCACGGCATACATGCCACCGGCGGCATTACCCACGGCGTACAAGCCCGGTATCGGGTCGTGGTTCGCGTCCAGCACGCAAAGGCGCTTGTCTGTGAGCGCGCCGCCGAACACATCCAGCAGCGAAGGACCCCATTTCAGCGCGTAATACGGCGGCTTCGTTATCGAGGTGAGCATCTCGCGGCGCTTGCCGAAATCCGTGTCATCGCCGCTCGCGACGATTTCATTGTATCGGGCAATGGTTTGCTTCAGCGTGTCCGCGGGTATCTCGATTTTTTCCGCCAGCTCCTCTATCGTGTCCGCGACAAAGCCGTTGCCGCCGTTGACGTAAACGTCGCCCTCTCCCCCGTCGCCGAAAACGGAATTCCCGTAAATCGTGCCGTGGATTGATTTTTCAAGCCCCTCGCGGTTAAATTTTTCCCCGAGATTTGTCAGCGGAGCCATTCCCTGCCCGCCCAGCATCGGCCAACGCTGTTCAATCTCGTCCAGCCACTTGGAATCAAACACGGAAAACGCGAAATCGCCGCCCGGCTGCATAAGGCAGCGCACGGATTTTGCCTGCATCCACGTGTCCTCATTCATAAAGCGCTCGCCGCGCTGATTGACGTGCAGGAAGAAGAACTGATACCCGCTATAGCCCAGCGCGTGCAGCGTCGGCGCCCATTCGGGGTTGTCCAGAATCGCGCCCGCCCAGTACGCCATTTTCTGCCCGTCGCCTGTGTTCCCGCGCCGCGGAAAGCGCTTTGACGGACGCAGACCGATGGGGCAAAACGCCTCCAGCATCTCCTCATCGTCACTGGCGTCACCGGTTGCCAGCACCGTCGCTTTTGTCGCCTTATAGCGCAAAATTTTTCCCTCGCCG
>JAIRRO010000168.1 GCA_031255955.1 Oscillospiraceae bacterium | reverse complement strand
TATAACGCAGGAGGTTTATATCATGGCAATTCAGAAATTTGACCCCAAGGAGCTCAGCGTCGTTGGAGAAAAGGCATCATTTTTCCCGGGCGGGGGCATCCCGCTGTACGATTTTCCCGTGACCCCAAGCGAGGCGTACAAGTTGCTGTACAAGAAAAAACCCGTTTGGCAGGTGTCGGGGATGGAATACTCGATGTTTGCCCCGCGCGTGAATCCGGACAATGTGGCGCGCGCGATGGTCATCGACGGCAGTCCGGCGGAGGGCGCGCCCACTGGCGGGCGCGATATGTTCGGCATCGAGTGGGAGTTTATCCCGCAGGTCGGCGGCAGCATAGTTCACCCCGGCAAGCCGCTGTTCACCGACGCCAACGACTGGGAATCTAAAATAAAATGGCCGGACGTCGATTCGTGGGACTGGGAGACGAACGCCCGTCAAAACGAGAGCTATCTCAGCGATTTTTACTGGAATCAATGCTGGTTCCAAAACGGCTGGTTTGAGCGTCTGATATCCTTTATGGACTTTGAACCGGCGCTTATGGCGCTGTTCGATGAGGATCAGCAGGACGCCGTAAAGGCGCTGTTTGACAAGCTTGCAGACCTGTACATAAACATTCTGGAGCATCATTTCCACTACTTCCCGAAAATCAATGAGATGTATATGCACGACGACTGGGGCGCGCAGAAGGAGACGTTTTTCTCGCCGGAGCTGTGCGCGGAGATGATTGTGCCGTCGATGAGAAAAGTGACGGATTTCATACACTCCACAGGGCGTTTTGCGCAGCTGCACAGCTGCGGACAGATTAAAAAGCAGGTGCCGAATATGATTCTGGCGGGCTGGGACGCGTGGAGCGGTCAGGCGATGAACGACAGCCAGGGCATATACGACGAGTACGGCGACAAGATAATCATAGGCGTCGCGCCGGATAGATTTGACCCCGCAACGGCGTCTGAGGCAGAGCAGCGTGAGCGCGCGCGGGACTATGCACGGCGCTTTTGCAAGCCTGAAAAACCGTCTGTGTTCGGTATGTATTGGACGCCGGAGCTTAACGGCACGGCGGCGCTGACGCCCGCCTTCCGCGAGGAGCTTTACGCCGCGTCACGCGTTGCGTATCAGGGATGAACACCCCGAAAATGGAGAAAATGCTATCAGGGCAGGTTGCCCTTGTCACGGGCGCCACAAGCGGTATGGGTGAGGCTACGGCGCGGCTCTACGCGCGCGAGGGCGCGGCTGTGATAATCGGCGGGCGCAGCGCCGACAAGGGCGCGGCTCTCGCCGCCGAAATTACGGCGGAGGGCGGCGTCGCGAGGTATTACGCCCCAATGGATGTGACGGACGAAAACAGCATACGGAAAACGGTGGACGCGGCGCTTAATGAATTCGGCAGGCTTGATATTCTGGCGGCGTTCGCGGGGCGAACCTTCGACGGGGAGGGGCTTGACCCCAAGACGGCGTATGACAAGACGATGGAATCGAATATGACGGGCACATACAACACGGTGTTCGCCGTCGTGCCGCATATGAAGGAGCGGCGAAGCGGCAAAATCATCATCTGCTCGTCAAACGGCGCGTTTAACCCCACAACGCCCGCGTACACATATCATATGGCAAAGGCGGCGTGCGAATCCTTGACGGTGAATCTCGCGATGGAGCTTGCCCCGTTGGGGATTCGCGTCAACTGCATAAAGCCGGGACCCATTCGCACATCTTTTTGGGATGAGCTTGCCTCCGGCGACGAGCTTGAGGGGCTGCTTGGCGGCATTGCGCGGCACGAGGTTCCGATGGGGCGCATAGGCACAGCGGAGGACATTGCGGGACCCGCGCTGTTTCTGGCGTCCGAGCTGTCGGCGTATATCACGGGGCTCTGCCTGTACGTCGGCGGCGGTATTGGATATGTTTACAGCCACGCGCAGTCGTTTTTACTCGGCAAAACCCCGACCGGCGGGCAATAACCGATTCAGATTATTTAGGGGGATTCACGAAATATGAAGGTCAACAAGGACGAAATAAAGAGTGTGCAGGTGCTGACGCCACGGCTTGAAATGCTGAAAACAGAGTGGGAAAACGCGGAGCCGCAGGTGTATGTGGACGATACGTTGCTGTTCACCGAGTCGTGGAAGGAAACCGAGGGCTTGCCCGTTGATATCCGCTGGGCAAAGGCTCTGGAGAAGCGGCTGCTTGAATGTCCGCTGTTGATTCGCGACGGAGAGCTGATCGTGGGTTCGCTGACAAAATTTATTCGCGGCAACGGGACGCTCTGCGCGATGAAGCCGCGCGAGATAATGAAGATGGTGGAAAGCGGCAAGTTTGACCGCAAAACGAGCGATATTTCCTCCACGAACATTGACCCCGACGACCTTGCCGCCCTGCGCCGCGACGCCGAATATTGGATAGAGCATATGCCCCGCGTTTCCAGCGTCAACGCCTCTGTGGAGCTTGAAATGGGACCCGAGGTGTTCGATCTGCTGTTTGACCGCGGAATGGTGTTTGAGGGGCGCGGCGTGCGGTATGAAATGGACCGCGGGCTGTTTCAGAATTATTCGTCTTACGGCGGCGGCGTGGCTCAGGTGTCGGTGAAATGCGTGGAAAATGGTTTGAATTACGTCATTGACCTGTGTAAAAAAGAGCGCGATCGCATGCTTGCCGAGGGCGACCCAAACAGTCACGGCACGGCGCAATATCTGCGAAAGTTTTGGCTGCTGAAGGCAACCATAATCTCCTGCGAAGCGTTTATTGCCTATGCCCGCCGCCACGCGGAGCTTGCCCGCGAAATGGCGTCGCGCGAGACGCGCCCGGATCGAAAATTTGAGCTGCTGCGCATTGCCGAGGCCTGCGAGCGCGTACCGGCGGAGCCGCCGCGCGACTTTTTTGAAGCCGTGCAGTGCGTACGGCTGTATCATCTGGTGTGCTGGAAGGAAAGCTCTGACCGTCCGGAGGTGCCGATAGGGCGCTTGGATCAGCTGCTGTACCCGTATTATAAGGCGGACAAGGACGCCGGAAGAATCACGGCGCAGGAAGCAGCCGAGCTTTTGGGAGCGCTGTGGCTGAAGATACGCGAATGCGAAAATTTGGTGACAATCCCCCGCGAGCAGCGGGCGGCGCCCGGCTCGCTCCTGCCGAACATCACGCTGTGCGGCACGGACGAAAACGGCAACGAGCTGACAAACGAAGTCTCGTGGCTCGTTCTTGAGGCTATGGCGCAAATGAAGCTCTCGGAGCCCGCGATTTATATCAGATACAGCGATAACACCCCGCCGGAATTCATCGCCCACGCGCTGGAATGCAACAGAGAATTCGGCGGCGGGAACCCCGCGTTTCTCAGCGACGCGCTGGGGACACGGCGATATCTTGACCGCGGCGTGCCGCTGTCCGACGCATGCAACTGGAACGCCTCCGGCTGCCTCGGCTATCACCTCGACAGCTTAGAGCATATGGGCGGCGGACACAATATCAGCCAGCTGAAGGTGTTTGAGCTGGCGATGAACGACGGCTTTGACCCCCGAACGGGCAAGCAGCTTGGTCCCCACACGGGCGACGCAAGGACGTTTACATCATACGAGCAGGTGCGCGACGCGTACTACAAGCAGCTTGAGTATTTCGTCCCGATTCTGAGGAAGTTTAAGCTGCTTACGTGGTCAACGGAGATAGCCGAGGGTCCGATGTCCGGGCTGCGCGTTGCTATGCAGTATGAGGACTGCATCCCGGCGGGGCTAGCCTCCCGCGAGGGCGGGGCGCGCTATCCCGAGGGGCGCGCCTGCTGGCTGGGCAGCCGCGGACTTGTGGATCTGGCGGACTCATTGTCAGCCGTTAAAAAGGTTGTGTTCACAGACAAAAAAGCCACGATGGCGGAGCTGGTGGACGCCTGCGCGAGCAACTGGAAAGATGCCGAAGAGCTGCGGAGGCTCTGCATTGCCGCCCCGAAATACGGCAACGATGACGACTTCGCGGATGAAATTTATGACGAGCTGTCCCTACACGTGCCGGAGATAATGCAAGCTGAGGTCGATCCGCTGACGGGCAAAAAGCCGCTGCTGTTTATCGGCGCGGCGGCGGGGCATGTCGGCATCGGGCGCGCCATCGGCGCCCTGCCGAACGGACGCGAGGCCGGCAGTCCGACGTGTGACGCCGCCTGCTCCGTTATGCCCGGGATGGACACAAACGGACCCACAGCCGCCATCAACTCCGCGACAAACGACTGCTACGGCTATCCGTACGCGGGCTACGCGATGAATATGAAGTTTTCAAAATCCATACTGAACACGCCGGAAAAGATAGAAAAGCTCGGTTGGTTGGTGCGCGCGTTTATGAAGCGCGGTGGCTGGCACGTGCAGTTTAATATTCACTCGCGCGAGGAATTGCTTGACGCTCAGGCGCACCCGGAGAACCACAAAAACCTGCTTGTCCGCGTCGGCGGATACTCCGCGTACTTCATCGACCTCCCGCCCGGCTTGCAAGCGGAAATTGTCAACAGAACGATGCACGAGATGGTGTGAGGGGAATATTTGATACCATAATGTTAAATCTGCTATACTGCGGGCATAGACTGCGCTCGCCGCGCGAAAAGGAGCGTAACCCGTGGATTTTATGCCGGTAATCGAAACGCTGACGCTACGCCGCCTTATGGAGGAGTATCCCG
>JAIRRO010000129.1 GCA_031255955.1 Oscillospiraceae bacterium | reverse complement strand
GGCGCACAACGGAGTGCGGGCAGACATAGGCGCAGCGGTTGCACTGTATGCAGTTTTCCGGAATCCACGACGGCGCCTCGGAATTGATGGCGCGTTTTTCAAGCGCTGCCGTACCCGCCGGAAGCAGCGAACCGGCTTCCGTCGCGATAAACGCCGAAACGGGCAGCTTATCGCCGCGCATGGCGTTCATTTGCGTCATAACCTCTGAAACATAAGATGCGGCGTCCGCGCGCGATGTTGCGGGCGACTCCGTTTTCGCGTCCGGCGCGGGGGATTTCCACGAATCCGGGACATTTATCTCCACAAGCTGATTAAGCCCCGCCTCGATAGCTTCTATATTCATCCGAACGACGTCGTCGCCCTTGCGCCCGTAGGTGTCGCGCACCGCCTGACGCATATATTCAGCCGCGTTTTCAATCGGCAGAATGTTAGACAGCTTGAAAAACGCCGCCTGCAAAATCGAATTTGTCCTGTTGCCCAGTCCCAAGTCCTTCGCGATTTTCACCGCGTCAACAGCATAGAATTTTATATCGTTGTCAGCTATGTACTTTTTCGCGGCGGCGGGCAGAATCGACGTCAATTCCTCCGCGCCCCACGCGCAGTTGGCAAGAAACACGCCGCCGGGCTTTGTGTCTTGAACTATGTCGTATTTTTCTAAATAGCTCGGGCTGTGGCACGCCACAAAGTCCGCTTTTGACACATAGTAGGCGGATTTTATCGGGGAACTGCCAAAGCGCAGATGCGAAATGGTCACGCCGCCGGATTTGCGGGAATCGTACTGAAAATATGCTTGCGCCGTCTTGTCCGTGTGGTCGCCGATAATTTTGATTGAGTTTTTATTAGCCCCGACCGTGCCGTCAGAGCCGAGACCCCAGAACTTACAGGAGATGATATCACTTGGTGTGGTAAGCGGTTCTTTCGTCACGGGCAGCGACAGGTTTGTCACATCGTCCGTGATGCCGATCGTGAAGCTGTTTTTCGGAAAATCTAGTTTAAGGTTGTCAAATGTCGCGATAATCTGTCCGGGCGTCACATCCTTGCTGGCAAGACCATACCGTCCGCCGCACACCCAAATACCGGGCACGCCGCACTCCACCACAGAGGTCATAACATCCAAATACAGCGGCTCGCCCACAGAGCCCGGCTCCTTCGTGCGATCCAGCACGGCGATGCGCTTTACTGTTTTAGGAAGCGTCGCGATGAAGCTTGAGGCTGCCCACGGACGATACAGCCGCACCTTGATAAGTCCGACCTTCTCCCCGTGCGCGTTCAGATAATCAACCACCTCCTCGGCGGTTTCGCAGACAGAGCCCATCGCGACGATGATTCGGTCTGCGTTGGAGGATCCGTAATAGTTAAACGGCTTGTAATTTGTGCCTATCAGCTTGTTTACCTTATCCATCGCGGATTCCGTGGCGGTGTACACATCCGTGTATTTTGAATTAATCGCCTCGCGCGCTTGGAAGAATATATCCCCGTTTTGCGCTGAGCCGCGAAGCACGGGATGCGCGGGGTTATTTGCGCGGGCGTGGAAACGCGCGAGCTTTTCGTCATCAAACAGCTTGCGAAGCGTATCATAATCCCAAACGCCGATTTTTTGCATTTCGTGCGACGTTCTGAAGCCGTCAAAGAAGTGTAAAAACGGCATAGAGGAATCAATTGCCGCGATATGCGCCACGGCTGACAGATCCATCGCCTCCTGCGGTGAGTTTGACGCGAGCATCGCAAATCCCGTTTGACGGCACGCCATCACGTCGGAGTGGTCGCCGAAGATGGACAGCGCGTGAGAGGCAACTGTTCTCGCTGAGACGTGAATAACGGCGGGCAGCTGCTCCCCCGCTATCATATACATAGTGGGAATCATAAGCAGCAGCCCCTGCGACGCCGTAAACGTACTTGTCAACGCGCCGGAGATAACAGAGCCGTGAACCGCGCCGGCGGCGCCGCCCTCCGACTGCATTTCTACGACGCGGACGGTCTGACCGAAAATATTCAGCCGACCCTCCGACGCCCATTTGTCGATATATTCCGCCATCGTGGACGAGGGCGTTATCGGATATATCGCGGCAACGTCCGTGAGCGCGTAGGCGACATGCGCCGCCGCCGTATTGCCATCCATTGTTTTCAGTTTGCGTGTCATTTGAGGGTCACCGGCCTTTCAGAAATAAACAACCTTATTGAAATAAACGCGACAGGAACGGCGGGCGCCGTTTCTGTCGTGATTATTATAATAGTGTCGCGCGCTTTTGTAAAGTGAATTTTTTAAGCGTTGCGGCAGGGCGCGTTAATACGCCACGCCCCAAACGATGGTCTTCTCCGCCTTTTTGCCGCACACGGGGCAAATTTCAGAGGGTTTTTCGCCTTCAAACGGTATGCAGCGGCTTGTCACACCGGCGTCCTCCTTCATTTTCACCTCGCACGCCTCGTCCCCGCACCACGCGGTTGTGATAAAACCGCCCTTTTCGGTGACGATGGTTTTTATCTCGTCCATTGTGGTCGCTGTGCGGGTGTTCTCATCAAGGCGCGCCTTTGCCCGTGTATACATCAGTTCGTGCGCGGCGTCTAACAGCTGCTTCGCGCGCTCCGGCGCGGTGTCTATCGGAATTTCTGTTTTCGTGCCGTCCACGCGGCTCACGGCGACGCACTTCCCCGCTTCTATATCGCGTGGACCAATTTCTATCCGCAGCGGTACGCCGCGCATCTCGTGTTCGGCGAACTTCCATCCGGGAGAGTTGTCCGATTCGTCAATATTTACGCGCAGTCCGGCGCGTTTCAGCTCATCCCGCAGCTCGCGCGCGCTCTCTAACACGCCCGGCTTGTGGGACGCCACGGGAATAACAACAATTTGCACGGGCGCTATGCGCGGCGGCATGACAAGTCCGTTGTCGTCGCCGTGCGTCATAATCACCCCGCCTATCGAGCGCGTGGAGAATCCCCACGAGGTCTCAAACGGATATTGCAACGAATTTTCTTTGTCCGCGAATGTGATGTCAAACGCGCGCGCGAATCCGTCGCCGAAATAGTGCGATGTGCAACTCTGCAGCGCTTTTTTATCGTGCATCATACATTCGATGGTGTATGTGCGCTCTGCCCCCGCGAACTTCTCTTTATCGGTTTTCAGCCCCTTTAGCACGGGCATCGCAAGGATATTTTCATACACATCGGCGTATACATCCAGCATACGCTCTGTTTCCTCTATTGCCTCCTGCGCCGTCGCGTGAAGCGTATGCCCCTCCTGCCACAAAAATTCACGGTGGCGCAGAAACGGGCGCGTGGATTTTTCCCAGCGCAGGACGCTGCACCATTGATTATAGAGCTTAGGCAGGTCGCGCCACGAGCGCACCGTGCGCGCCCAGTGGTCGCAAAACAGCGTCTCGGAGGTCGGACGGATGCACATACGTTCCTCTAACTCCTCTTCCCCGCCGAATGTCACCCACGCACATTCCGGCGCAAAGCCTTCTACGTGATCCTTTTCCTTTTGCAAAAGGGACTCTGATATGAGCAGCGGCATAGAGACGTTTTCATGCCCCGTGTCCTTAAAGCGCCTGTCCAGCTCCGCTTGAATGTTCTCCCAGATGGCATAGCCATAGGGACGCAGGACAAAAAAGCCTTTAACCCCGGAATAGTCGATTAGCTCCGCGCGGGTGACAACATCCGTGTACCACTGCGCGAAATCGACGTCCATACTTGTGATTTGCTCAACATTTTTCGTGTTCGCCATTGTTTATACCTCTTTTAACTGTTTTCGATGTCGCGCGGCTCGCTTTCTCCGTTTTGCCGCCTTTTGCAGCCACTGTTTTACAATGTCATACTCGTTCATATAGTAGCACGCCTCTGCGGTCAACTGTGCGCTCTAATGTGGTGTTGTATTGCTTCATCTCGTCGAACTTGCTTTTATAGCTTGCCAGCACGTCAACAGGGTCGTCCAAGTTCAGCGGGTGCAACGCGTGGTGAATCTGCCGCATTGCCTCAATTGGTCGCATATCGCCGTCGGGAATGACCACAAAAAAGTCAAAGTCACTGCCCTTACCCGGCTTGCCGTAAGCGTGTGAACCGAACAGATATATTTTCTCGACAGGAACGCAGCGGCTTATTGTATCGGCAATCTTTTTCACCTTGGCGTTCGTCATATTTTGTTCTTGCTCAATCATAAAAACGCTTCCCTTCTCCTGCGTATTTTACCGCGACGCGGCGCGAAAGTCAATCCCCGCTGTTTGCCGCCTCTTCCTCCGGTTCAAGCAGCATCCACAGCCCGGAAGCGGAACTTACCGGGACAGAAAAGACGATGCTGCGCGCCTTTGTGTGCATGCCCGCTTCGCTGATTATAGCCTCCATAATCGTTTTGCGGCAACGGCTGAGGCAGGCAATAAGCACAATTTCTTTTTCCTCGGCGATGGATACGCCAAAGAATTTTTTTGCCGCCACCGCACCCACGCCGCGCGCGTGGATAATGGTTGCCCCCGTGGCGCCGCCCTTTTCGCGCGCCGCTTTTACAACAATTTCGCTGCTGCCCTCCTCTGTGATTACAAAAATCAACTCAAACGCTTCGCCTTCTTGGCTGCGGCTTTCGGGATATTGATTTTCGGGATTTTGGTTCTCTGTCATACGGCGGTCAATCCTTTCCCCTTGTTGATTATTCGGGTTGTTGTCATTTTCGGAAATATACTTGGTCATACGCGCCCCCGCGACGCTGCTCAACGGGACGGTAAGCACCACGCTTGTACCCGGACGCCAGATGCCGTGCAGGCGGTCTATCGTCCGCACGGCAGCCCGCATTTTCTCACGCGAGGCGACAGATAAAATTACAATTTTCTCCCGCGATTCCAGCCCCAGCGTATCAAGAATTTCGCGTGACGCCGTGCCTCGCCCCAAGGCGACAAGCGTGATGGGCAGCTCCAGCTTTTGAAACAGGCGGATAAATTCCTCCCCGGCGTCCCGCGCCGTAATCGTGATGGCAATTTCAAGCTCCATTTGGTCAGCTTCCTCCCGAATTAAAGTCTATAACATCGGAATCCTCCGGCGTCGGTTCTTCGGATTCGCCGGGTGGCTTTGCCCCCTTCAGTCGCAGCTTATAAATAAAGCCCATAACCTGAATGGTAATAAGCGGCGTCATCGCAACCATCGCGACGATACCAAAGGCGTCCCTGATAACATCGCCGCCGCGCGCCGTACAAACGCCGATTGCAAATGGCAGCAGAAACGTAACCGTCATCGGTCCGGACGCCACGCCGCCGGAGTCAAAGGCTATCGCCGTGAAAATCTTAGGCACGAAAAATGACAGTATCAGCGCCGCGCCATACCCCGGAATAAGAAACCAGAAAATCGAAGCGCCCGTCAGCAGCCGAATCATCGCCAGCCCCAACGACACGCACATACCGACAGAAAGGCTGATATTCATCGCGCGCGCCGGAATAGCGCCGGACGAAATTTCCTCAACCTGCCGATTAAGCACCTGCACGGCAGGCTCTGCTACAACGATGAAATATCCGATTAGCATCGCGATGGGAATTATAATCCAGCCATACTCATACGCGCCGAGAACGCTGCCCAAAAAATACCCGATGGGCAAAAAGCCGACATTCACCCCTGTAAGAAACAGCACCAGCCCAAGAAAGGTGTACACGATGCCCGCCGAAATTCTGAGAAAAGAATTTTTAGACAGCTTTAACCCAATCTGCTGAAACACAAGGAAAAAGAACGCAATCGGCGCCAAGGCAAGCAGCACCTCTTTCGCGTAATGCGGAAATCCGGAGGCGCCATCGGTAAAATTAAGCCACAACTCGCGGGAGTCCGCAACCTCACGGATGACGGTGGGCGCATACTCCGTATCCCCGGCATTATAGATAAGCCCCAGCAGCAGCACAACCAGAATGGGACCCACAGAGGACAGCGCGACAAGTCCGAAGCTGTCAGCGCCCGCGTTTTTATCGCTTCTTATAGCGGAGATACCAAGCCCCAGCGCCATAATGAACGGCACGGTCATCGGTCCCGTCGTCACCCCGCCGGAATCAAACGCCACGGCGAGAAAATCCCCCGGCACAAACGCCGCCAGCACAAACACCAAGGCATAGCACGCTATCAAAATACGTTGCAGCGGTATAGAGAAAAACATACGCAGCAGCGCGATAACCAGAAACAGCCCCACCCCCGCCGCGACGGAAATAAGCAGCGCCATATTGGGAACAGCCGGTACCTGATTGGCAAGCACCTGCAAATCAGGCTCTGAAATGGTGATAAACACGCCGATTAAGAAAGACACGACGACAAGAATCCACAGCTTGCGCGATTTTGTTATGTAAGAGCCGATGCGCTCGCCGATGGGCATCATGGCGGTTTGCGCACCCAAATTAAACAGACTCATCCCGACAAGCAGCAAAACAGCGCCCACTATAAATGAAAGAAACGTGCCGACCGGCACGGGGGCGATGGTGAAGCACAACACGGTGATGATAAGCGTTACGGGCAGAATCGCCTTGAAGGATTCAAGCGATTTTTCTGATATTATCGTCATCAGCTTTCGCAAGCCTGTTACCCTCCCCGTGTTTGATATCGGCTTACATCATAACACGGCAAACGCGCGCAGTCAAGCGCGGAGAGGGCGCGTACAATCCCCGTTTACGCCCCCGGCACCGCTGCCCTCTCCGCTGCCTCTGTGTATTCCCCGGCGAGTCCATCAGTGATAGCTCATAGTCGCCGCTCACGTTTGTCCATTCAAGAATGACTATGCCGACCTTTTTTCACCGATCCGGAGCGCTTTGTCTTAAAGCTCTACACATCGTTTCAGCGTATTCCAAATACGACGCCGCTGCTTATGGGGCGTCGCGGATTTGATTTGCTGAATATAATCTTTGAATCTCTTCGCCGTTCGATATACGCCGCCCGCCCCGAAATCCGGGAATTGCCCGGCATTGATATGGCGCTGACATACATCATTTCAGGGCTTTCGAGCGTCGCCTCAAAGCACCGCCGGGAACCGACGGAAGAGCGCGCAAAGCAAGCGGGACGCGCCACCGCCGCCATCCTACGCGAATTTGTGTGACAGGGGGTATATCGCCGCACACAATGGCGTCGGTATACGGTGAACCTAAAGATGAAAACAACCCGGTGAAAATCCGGACGCGATAAAAAAAACAACGCCCCTGCGCTGCAAGCAGGGACGTTGTTATGGGCTGGTTGTTCGGGTATCTCTTATGCGTGTTGTCGTGCTACTTTTAAGCTTTCTGCTAAGTCACGGTCAATCTTATCAAGACGATTTCGTAATGCTTCACGCCTAGCGTTTCCTTGTCTGTA
>JAIRRO010000084.1 GCA_031255955.1 Oscillospiraceae bacterium | reverse complement strand
CCCACCAAGCGGAAAACCAAGCCATACCTGTCCCCTCCTTAGATTATGCATAAAATAAAGTCGCCGTCCGCCGCGGTGAATCGGCTCGCGACGCGCTTTTATTATACCGTGAAATGCGCAGCATTGCAAGTGAAAAAATTATTTCTCCCAACACTGTTGACACGCCGCGCGCGGTTATGTATAATGTCCCCCAACACGCTGGTGTAGCTCAGCCGGTAGAGCAGCTGATTCGTAATCAGCAGGTCGGGAGTTCGAGTCTCCCCACCAGCTCCAAATGATTCCCTGCGAGAGGTGGCGGACGTGGCGGTAGTGCCAAAGCTGTTTGAGCTGAATATATTCACCCCCGAGCGCCTGTTCTTTTCCGATAAGGTTGAGGCTGTCACGGTGACGCTGCCCGACGGACGGGCGACGTTTCTTGCGGGGCACACGCCGCTTGTCGCGCCCGTGGAGGTAGCCACAACGCTCATTAAAAAAGATGACGGCGAGTGGGCTGAGGCGTTTTCCTCCGAGGGCTTTGTGGAGGTTCGGCGCAGCGGCGTCATTATGTTCGTGCAGACGTGCGAATGGCCGGAGGAGATTGACGCGAAGCGTGCGGAGGACGCGCTTTTTCGCGCGGAGGAGGCGATAAGACAGCGACGCAGCATCGCGGAATATCAAAAATCGAAAATCGATTTGGCGCGAGCGGTTGAACGTCTGCGCGTGACGCGCCTGAAAAGAAAATAAAACGAAAATTAGCGAAAGTATAAATATAAAGGAGAAATTTTTATGAAAAGACAAACAAGAGTAACCCTTGGGGTTACGGCAATCCTGCTGGCGGCGCTCTCGGCGCTGACGCTTATCTCGGCTTGCGCAAAGGCGGACGGGGACGCTCCCGTGGTGGATATCGTGTTCCGGGACTTCGGCACGGTTACGGTGACGCTTGACCGCGCCGCCGCGCCTATCACCGTCGAAAATTTCCTGAAGCTCGTGGGCGAAGGCTTTTATGACGGGCTGACGATTCACCGCGTCGCGCAGGGCTTTGTCATTCAAGGCGGCGACCCGTCCGGTGACGGCACGGGCGGCTCCGAAGAGAACATCATAGGCGAATTTTCGTCCAACGGCTGGCAAAACAACACGATAAGTCACAAACGCGGCGCTATCAGTATGGCAAGAAGCAACGACATGGACTCCGCCTCAAGCCAGTTTTTCATCGTGCTTGAGGACGCCACATCTCTCGACGGGGAATACGCAGCGTTCGGCACTGTGACAGAGGGGATGGACGTTGTGGACGCGATAGGCGGCGTTGAGGTATATTTCGGCACGGAAACCCCTGTTGAAACCATTGTAATCGAATCTGCGCGCGTTAAATAGCGGGGCGATAAAATAAATTTTCTTTTTTTAAAGAAAAAGCTTGCTTTCTGATTTCGCGTGTGTTATACTGACGCAAATCTACATATTGTACCGCTTTTCTTCGGGCTGTGCCCGACGCGGAATGGGGTGAGACGCCCCTCGAGAAGGTCACCGTGATGCCGGGCGCGCTGCCGATACGCAGCGCGAAACGGATAAGACGGATACGTGAAAGCGGTGCGATTGTCCGCCAAAATCCGGACAGCCGCAGTTACGTCGTGCGTATTATCGCCTCCGATTGCTGCTGTCCAGTGGCGCGGAGGCGCTTTTACGATAATTTTCCCAATTTTAAGGAGGACCCCTGCTAATGAAAAAACTGCTATCCCTTGTCCTTGCGGCGGCGCTCGTGCTGTCGCTCGGCGTCGCCGCCCTCGCTGACGACGCCTCGGTTTCCGTCAGCATCCGTGTTGAAGGCAAAGCCGAAAACGTGTTTTACGAACCCGAATTCACCGTTACTTATGAAGAAGGCGCCACACCGACGGCGCTGGACGCTGTCCGCGCCTTTGCGGCTGCCGCTCCGGAGGACATCGAGGTAAAAATCGAGGATTCCGAGTACGGCGCATATCTCTCCGCCGTGGGAGAGGACACCGAAAAGGCTGCCGCTGAGATGGACGGCTGGCTGTTCCGCGTCAATGACGAGGCGCCCATCGTGGGAATGAGCGTCGCTGAGATTAAAGACGGCGACGTGCTGGTGTTCTACTATTCCGACGAATACGGAATCGGCATGCAGTATCCGGAGGTTGACGAAAGCCGCCTTGCATCCCAAGGCATTGTGCGCTTCACCAGCCGCGACACCACCTTTGATGAGGACTGGAACCCCATAATAACCGTCAACCCCGTCGCCGATATGATCGTCACGTGGAACGGCGACGAATACACAACGGACGAGAACGGCGAAATTCGCCCCGAGACATATCTCGCATCCTTCAACACTGTGCAGGTCGTGCGTTATGACGAGGAAACGGGCATCCCGACGGTGCTGCGCTTCGCGCCCGACTACGTCACCTGCTTCCCGGACGTCGCGCTCGACGATTGGTATACCGACGACGTCAGGTGGTGTGTGGAGAACGGACTCATCAACGGCACGGACGGAAAATTCAACCCCGCCGCGAAAATGACGCGCGCCGCGCTGGTGACGATTCTGTACAGAATCGAGGGTGAGCCCGAAACCGAGCTTACAGAGGACACGCTCACATTCCCCGATGTGGATTATTCCGAAGGCTCGTGGTATGCCGACGCGGTGACGTGGGCGGCGTCAAACGGCGTTGTCAGCGGCAACGAAGAGGGGATTTTCAACCCCAACGCGGATATTTCCCGTCAGGAGCTGGCGAAGGTGTTCGAGAATTTCATCGAATACAAGGGCTATTCATACTTCGTGACGGATGAATATATACTGTTCACGGACGAGGATGATATCGCCGATTACGCGAAAAACGCGATGGAGCTGCTCATATAGCTCGGTGTTATGACCGGCAATGCCGATGGCGCGATGAACCCGACCGGCGACGCCATACGCGCGGAAATTGCTCGGCTGCTGCATCGCTTCCTGGATATCGACTGGAACGACAGCGTGGACAGCCCGGCTGAAGAAGACGCTGATGCCGATGCTGACACAGATGCCGATACTGACACGGACGCGGAAACCGACGCCGACGCTGACACAACGGCGGACGATGCTTCCGACGCCGAATCCGATTCCGACGCGGAGACAACAACATCTCCGGAAGCCGTCGGCTGAAACAGCTTGTCTTTTCCTCAATATTAATTGAGGAAGTGGCAATATGGCGGCGGCGTAGTGGAAAGCCGCCCCGCGAGTCCCAACGCATTTTTACCTCCTGCTGCCCCCCGCCCTCGGCGGGGGGACTTTTTTTGTGCGGGGTAATGCGCTCGGACGAGCCGCTTATCGGCTCTCCCACGGAGTATCTCGCCGGGATATAAAAAAGCGCGCCTTAAAAAGGCGCGCTTTCTTACTCCCAATGTATCACAGATAAAAATCGTGACCGCCTATCGTGGTGTATCGGTTCCGGTGGCGGGACGCCCAGCAGCGCTCCGCGCCGGAGAAATACAGGCTCTCGCCCACGACATCAGCGCCGTCTATCGCCAGCTTTGCGGCGATGACGCACGCCTCCGACGGGGTGTTGTTGATTGCGCCGGAATACGCGGGAGTGAATTGAACACCGGAACGCCTGTCGAAGATGACGCCATACACGCTGTCGGGATAATACTCCGAGTGGACGCGGTTCATCACGACGTTGCCGACGCCGAGCATCCCATCAAAGCTCTCACCGCCGGCTTCCGCGAAGATAATGCGCGACAGCCACTTTATATCCTCCTCACTGTATGCCGTGTCCGCGGGCTCTATCGGGGCGTCCCCGGGCGTAATCAGCACCGTTCTGAAGGCATCGCTCCACTGAACATTGGCGCCGAACGCGCGCGCTGTCTGACGCACGGGGAGATAAAATTTGCCGTCTTCCGTAAATACTCCGTTCGGCGCGTAAAGAAAGCGCCCGTTGGCGACAATGTAGACGTCGCCCGTTTTTGCCGTAAGCTCCAGCTCCGGCGCTGTGATCGTGACGAAGTCGGAATCATCCCCGCCCGCGACGATCTCTGCCCCCAGAGCCTCCGCTAAGTCGCGCGCGTCGGCATAGCTTGTGCCTTCGCGCGTTTCGCCGTAGAAGGCGGAGGGCTCCGTTGATACGCTCTCAGGGAACCCGCTCACCAGCACCGTGACGCGGGACGCCGAGAAACCGACCACGCGCAGCGGTATGGGTGACATCGTCAGCAGCAATACGGCAAGTGTTGAAGCAATAAGTGTTTTCATGACCTTTTTCCTTTCCGGGGGTCTCACCCCCAATGAACATAACCTCCTTACCCCACCAACGCGCCCCGCAGTTTTTTGAGCGCGCTATCGAATGGTTTCTTTTGCGTTACGTTAAGTAACAAATTTGTATACTGCGCGGATATTATAGCCTTTAAGTTTACAAAAAGAAACACGAAAAAGGTCGTTGATGAAAATTTTGTAACAATGCACAAAAACCAACGGCGATTTCACTTAAATTTTTTGCATATTATGAATAAAATTACTTGCATATGGTAATTAACGCATCTATTGGTATGGCAAGAGCTGTCGCCGCCCGCAGAATGCGCCAAATATCGCGCTTATTTGCCGCCGTCAACGCATAAAAAAACCGCGGGCGCTCAATGAGCGCCCGCGGGAGGGGGTATTTAGTTGTGGATTATCACCACAAATGCGCCACGTTATATTTCGGTATATTCTCATCTGCCGATATGAAGGTCATTCCCTCGGCAACTGCCGTAGCTACCAACAATCGGTCAAATGGATCTCTGTGGTGGTATTCAAGCCTTTCCAGCTGTTCAATATATGTTTCCTCTACACCGAGCATACGAAAGTCATTCAATTTAATATCATCGAGGAAAGCCTTTACCCCGCCATCGTACTTGAGCTTTCCCAATGTAACCTTGATGGCAACCTCCCACGCTGATACGATACTCACGAATATTTCTACTCCAAGATCGTTAATAACCGCATTAGCTTCGTCGGAAATCGGTTCGCCCTTTAATACCCACAAGGCGACATGTGTGTCAATTAAATATCTCATCACATGTATGCCCGGAAGTCTTCAAGCGGCTCGTCGAAATCTTCGGCAATCCATATTTTGTCCTTGGCGCAGCCATACAGTGGTTTGCGTCTCACCTGGGGCAATGCTTCCCGCGATTCTCCGGCGCGGAGATATGACGATCCCACGACGAATGGCAGATCGTTTGCCCTCACTGTTTGTTTCAGGAAAAGATTCACCGCAGAGGACATATCAAGCCCGATGGATTCAAAAATCCGCTGAGCTTGCGCCTTGACCGCCGCATCCGTTTTGATATTTATGTTTGTCGTTTCCAAAACGCCACCTCCATGGTTTTCTTGGGTTCTCTTGGGCTCTCTTTTTGCCTATCGTACCACAAACCACGCGTGATGTCAATTCACCGCCACCCGCTCGCACAGGAAATCCGCCAGCGCCTCAATATCATCCAGCCCGAACGCGGGGACGCCCGCCGCGTCCGCCGGGGTGTCGGTCATTACGGCGACGCAGTCCGTCGGGGGCAGGGCAAAATCATGCCCCGAGGCAGCGCGCCTCAGGGCGATTTTCGGATAACTCCCCGCCTTATATCCCTCCGTCAGGATGATATCGACATCAGAGATGCCGGACAGCAGCTCGTCGAATTGTATCGGGCGGTTATGCATCACGGCGGCGTGCGTCGATGAGGCGATAGCCACAAGGTCCGCGCCCGCGCGGGTGAAGCGCCACGAATCCTTTCCCGGCTTATCAATATCAAATTCGTGCGCGTCGTGCTTGACGATGGCGACGCGCAATCCGCGCCGACGCAGCTCCGGCACGAGCTTTTCAAGCAGAGTAGTTTTCCCCGTGCCGGAATACGCGACGAAAGAAAATACGGGGATACCGGACATTTATTTTACTACGCAGGCTTAGCGTCCGTGTTCTTTTTCGGGAAAATGAGGCTGAACACGATCGTCGCGACGAGGGCAACCGCAACCGCCGCGTATGTCTCGGTAATCGCAAATGTGCCAATCGAGAGCGGATAATGCCCCTTCGTAATCACCTTACCGGCGACATCCGTGACGGTGGTGGCAATCTGAAACACCTTCCAGAATATCGCCACCAGCGCTGTAAGGCACATACTGACACAAGCGCCCGGTTGACTGGCTTTTTTCCAATAGATGCCCAGCAGAATCACGATAAACAGTGCGCCGCGCAGGCTGTACGCCGCGTAGACGATATCAAGCACCGCTTGCAAATCGACAAGCGCGATTGCCGCGACGGCGCAAATGACGCCGGAGATAGCCGTTGTGATGCGCGAAACCTTCAGCACCTCATTATCCGTAGCTTTGGGCTTAAATACGCGCTGATATAAATCCTTTGTAATCATTGTGCCGGAGGCAAGAATAATCGGGGACACCGTTGACAGTATCGCGGCGAGAATGGAGGCGAGGATAACGCCGCCGATAATACCGCTGACAGCCGCGTTGTCGGAGAGGTTTTGCATCAGGGCGGGCAGCGCTTCCTTGCCGTTCGTGACATTAGATCCACCGACTATCAGCAATCCGTTTTCGCTCATTACGCGCGCCGACATTCCAAGCAGGGCTGTTAATATGCCGAACGGGGCGACGACAAACGCCGTGACGATACAGGCTTTTTTCGCTGTCGGAACGTCCTTTGCCGCCAGCACAGGCTGTATGCCCGCCTGGGCTGTGCAAGCGCCCAGCAGGGATGCGATTATCCAGCTGCTGATAGTGGGTATCTGCGGCTTGGGGAACATATTCCAAAAGCTGACGGGGGCGGTACTCGACGCAACCTTGCTCGTCCCCGCGACGATGCTCTCCTCCACGGCTTTAATGCCGCCGAACAGACCGCCCTCGATACCCAACTGACCGAGGCGCACCACCGCAAAGATGAGTCCGATTATCGCGCCGCCATACATCGCGAACAGGTGGATTTTATTCGTGTTTTCAACGGCTTTCATACCACCGGCAAGCGTGTACACGATGAAAATTACAGCAAAGCCGAGTACGCACCATTTGTACATCTCCGGGTTGTTGTCAAACACCAGCGTCTGACCCAGCTTTCCCGCGGCGACCATCTGCGACAGCCCGACGGCAAGCATAACAATCGTGAGCCATATGCTTGAAACCACGCGCGCCTTGACGCCGAAAAACTTCTCTATGATGCCCGGCACCGTGACAGTGCCGAGTGAGCGGTACAGCTTGGCGAAGCCGATCGCCAGCAACATAGTGCCGAGTCCGTTGGAGATTGTGTACCACGCGCCGTAAAGACCGGATGTAAATCCATACTCGCTGACGCCCGTTGTCGCTGTGCCACCCAGCCATTCACCGGCTGCCGACGCGACGATTGCGAACAGTCCCATTGCCGCGCCGTGGAAAGAGTCTGAGTTTTTCGTCTTTTTGCCCGCAAGCAAGCCGACCACTACAGTCAGTGCGAAATACAGCACTATTATAATTATTTGGATTACCTTGGTGTCCGTAAAAAACGCCTCCTATTTCAATTCCATTTTCATTTTTGCGTGTTCTGTGTTTTGTGTTGCATGGCTTAGGATTTTTTATATCATGGCTCCGATTTTTTCGGGTATCACCAAATCCGCGCCGGTTTTTGATACCACGTCCTCCACCGATACTCCGGGGGCAAGCTCCTCAAGCACAAGCCCGGCTTCGGTTCTGTGCAGCACGCACAGCTCAGAGATGATATAATCCACCTCGCTTGCCGCCGTGAGCGGCAGAGTGCATTTTTTCAGGATTTTCGGATTGCCCTTTTTGTCGCAATGCTCCGTCATTATCAGCACCTTTTTCGCACCCGCGACGAGATCCATCGCGCCGCCCATTCCGGCGGCTGTCTTGCCGGGAATCATCCAGTTGGCAAGGTTGCCCTCCTGGTCAACCTCATACGCGCCCAGTACCGTCGCCGCGACGTGACCGCCGCGTATATATCCGAACGATGTGAAGCTGTCGAAGCAGCAGCCGCCGACACGCAGTTTCGACACGCTGCCGCCAGCGTCAACGACGTCCGGGTCTGTCCACTCGCCCTCGGCGGGCGGTCCCGCAAGACCTATCGCGCCGTTCTCCGTGTCCACCCAGACGTCAATGCCCTCAGGCAAATAATCAAGGCATTTGGTGGGCATACCGATGCCCAGATTCACAAGGTCGCCATCCTCAAAGAACCGCGCCGTTCTGTAGGCGATCAGGTCGCGTCCTGTTATTTCAGCCATTTTACATCCTCCCAATTGAGTTAAATTTCATCATTAATTTGTCGGAAACAGTTTTTTGTCAGGCGCAGACGTGCGGGCGCAGACAGTATAAGGATACGGCAAGCACGCACGGCACAGCATGACAGAAAACTAAATTTCAACAACGGCGTCTACGAGAGCGCCGGGGGTCATAATCAGATCCGGGTCCAGCTCGCCGACCTCGACAATCTGCTCCGCCTCAACGATAACCCAGTCCGCAGCCGTTGCCCAAATCTGATTAAAATTGCGCGCTGTGCGGTGGTATACGACGTTGCCCATCTTGTCAGCCTTCCACGCGTGAATAAGCGCGACGTCGGCGCGCAGCGGCTTTTCCAGCAGATAATCGACGCCGTCCACGTTAACAACCTGCTTACCCTCCGCTATGGGTGTTCCCAGCCCGGTCGGGGTGAGCACGCCGCCGATACCGGCGCCGCCCGCGCGGACACGCTCGCAGAGCGTACCCTGCGGCACGAACGTGACGTTGAGCTCGCCCGCCACAACCTTTTCCACCGTTTCGGTGTTCGAGCCGATGTGGGAGCATGTGATATGCTCTATGCGTCCGTCGTGAACCAGCAGACCGATCCCGCGTCCCTTGACGCTTGTGTTGTTCGATATGACCTTCAGGCTGCGGATGTCCTTATTAACCATTCCCTGTATCAGTTTTTCAGGCACACCGACATTGACGAAGCCCGGGATTAACACCGTCATGCCGCTTTGCACCTTCTCCATCGCCTTTTCAAGCGATATAACCTTGGATTTTGCCACTTGCCTTCCTCCTTTTTTACCCGTTTATTCCGGCTTCCACGTCGCGGGAAGCGTTTTCTCGTCGCGCAGCGTGTGCCGTGTGATGCCGAGAATTTCGCGCGCCTCGTCCGCCGTGGCGATTTCACGCTGCGCGAGCTTACTCAGCTCAACGGCGCGCTCCACCAGCTGGACATTCGTTGCCACTACGCCGCGGGAATAATAGATGTTGTCTTCCAGCCCGACGCGCAGACCGTCCGCGCCGAGCGCCAGACCGGCGAGCAGCATCGGCAGATGTCCGCGCCCGATGCCGGACACCGACCATGTGGAGCCTTCCGGCAGCTTGCCGACAAGAAACGCCAGATTCTCTGTCGTCGCGGGCATAGACCCGCCGACGCCCATGATGAATTGAATGTGCGGCGGCTTGGGGATGTTGTGCTTATCGACGTAGTACATCACGCTGTCGATGTGACCGGTGTCGAAAACCTCAAATTCCGGCTTGACATCCTGCTTCACAACCTCCTGCGCGAGATAATTGAGAAAGCGCGGGCTGTTCTCAAATATATAGCTGTTCGCCCAGTTGATGGTGTTCGGATCAAAGGAACACATCTCCGGCTTCAGCGCGCCCAAGTGCTGAATGCGCTTTTGGTCATCATACTCCCCGCCGGAGGTGGTGAGATTGATGAGAATATCGACGCCCGCTTTTTTGCAAGCCTCGCGCGCCGCCTCAACGGCGTCGGTGAACTTTTGCAGACTCATCGACTTATAGCCGATCTCCAGCTTGCCGTCCACCTCTTTATCCTCGCGGACGTGGATGTGCGCTATCGACGCGCCCGCCTTCGCACAGTCTACGATTTGCTCCGCCAGCTCCTCGGCAGTGTACGGCACTGTCGGCGCCTGCGCCTTCTTTGTCCCCGCCCCGCAGAGACATACCTGAATGATGATTTTATTCGTTTTTGCCATCTGTTTTTCCTCCAAACACAATTTTTACACAGGGTCGTCCATAAATTTTTTCGATAGCTTAAATACCTCAAAAAGCTGCTTGTCGCGTTTGGCTATGAGCTTGCCCTTGTCAACGCCCGTGTAGTCATAAAAGCCCTTGCCGGATTTAAGCCCAAGCTCGCCGCGATCTACGTGCGCCGCCAGCGTTTTCGGCATATCCACAGGCGCCGGCGGGACATAGCTCTTGTTTTTGTAATTGTTTGCCGTCATATCCAGCCCGCCGAAATCCGCGCGCTTGCAAAGCCCCAGCACGACGGCGCGCGGAATAAAGCTCGCCTTGACCGCCTTGTCGATGTCCTCCGGCGTGCAATAGCCGTTGTCCAGCAGATGAAACACCTCTTGATTAAGGCACATCTGCATGCGGTTGGCGATATAGCCCTGAATGAATTTTTTCATCAGCACCGGCGTTTTGCCGCACTTCTCCAATAGGGCTACCGTGATATCCGCCAGCTTCTGCGGCGCTTTTTCGCTTTTCACCACCTCGACAAGCGGGATAAGCTGCGCCGGGGCGTACCAGTGCGCGATGACCATACGCGGCAGCAGCGCCTCCGGCACAAGCTCAAAAACGTTCAACGCGGAGGTGTTTGACGCGATGATGCTGTCGCGCGGGGCGGCTGTAAGCAGCGTCTTGTACAGCTCCGTTTTGGCGTCCTTGTTCTCGACTATCGTCTCTTGAATAAGGTCAGCACCGGCAACGGCTTCCTCCACCGTCGGCGCGAAGGTAACATGCGCGAACACATCGTCGATTTGGTCAGTCGGGATAAGTCCCTCCTCCGCGAACGTAACGATGCTTTTTAAGAGCGCCGCCTTTGCCTTTTCGCGCGTTTCCTCGCTGCGCGTCCACATCGTGACGCTGTATCCGCCAATTGCGAACATCTGGGCAAT
The DNA here is from genome assembly GCA_031255955.1 of Oscillospiraceae bacterium. Classification (GTDB taxonomy): domain Bacteria; phylum Bacillota; class Clostridia; order Oscillospirales; family Oscillospiraceae; genus JAIRRO01. The sequence goes on along the minus strand of JAIRRO010000084.1, from coordinate 7,628 downwards.
GCCGGGACCCATAGTCCCCGCCCCCAGCACCGCGATTTTTTTAATATCCTTGAGCGACCGTATCATTAACATTTCTCCTTACTGTTTTAACAAGCGCAAACAAGCGCAAAGCATCACGAGAAAGCTCCGCTCACACCCGTTTTGCGAGAGCTTTCTTCGTCAGGCGAAGCGGCGCGGCTGAAGGCAGTACACGGTACGGCAATAGGCGCGCCGCAAAGCATCACGAGAAAGCCTCGCTAAAACGAACCTTCAGCCCAAGCGACAAGACGTACAAATCCCCCGTCAGCCATTTCACAGCGGAAGGGGAAAGCGGCAATCGTCATACGGCGACCCGTAACGTCGTCGATGTCGCCGCCGGCGTTCTCAACGGTGCATACGCCGTGCTGCATAAACAGACGATGGCAAGGCTCATAGTCGTGGAACTTATCCGCGGCGTCAGTGCCTGTCGCGTCCTTATACGCGGTGTCAAGCCACGGCATTTGCTCCTTGAGCGGATAATGCCACAGCGGCGCGTCTGTTGCGCCCCATGTACCCGTGATGCCCTTGATGTGCTTGTCAAAGATGAGCCACTTGGCAACCTCGGGACCCATACCGGGATAATAGTTGTAATACTTGTCGTTGTTTTTTCTCCAGAAATTGTGGAAGCCTGTGTTTACGACCACCCAGTCGTTCTCACGGATTTCCAAGCCGTCCTTTTTCGCCGCCTGCTCAAAGTCAGAAGGCTTCAGCTCTACCCAGATGTTGCCGAACTTCTTCGGATCTCCGCCCGCCTTGTCCCATTTTTCGTTAAACTCCGCGTACAGATGGCGCATATCAAGGATGACGCCGGAGCCGATGCAGTGTTCAAGCGGGATTTCGTCAAGGCTGTAGCCGTAGCGCTCGCGGTCAACCTCTTCCTCGTGCAGAACGTGGTTCGGGGAATCCATGTGCGTTCCGGCGTGCAGCGTACCGGTGTAGGTCATCGTGCGCTTGTGGAAGCGACCGAGATACTGACCACGCGGGAATTGCAGGTCCTGACGCGCACCGGGGAACGGCCACAGCGGGGTGTCTACGCCCCAAGGGTTTGAAAGGTCGTGGATTTTCGTCATTTTTGACTTGTCGAGATAGAACTTCGATTTGTCGAGCGGCATGTACGCCATGATACTTCCTCCTAAAAATTATTTATTCGCAAGGCTGTTTTTACCTTGTCTCCTATAGTAAACCTTGGGATTATGCCAATGTCAAGAGCTTTTTTAACATTTTCTTCACAAAAAATATCTTGACGGGTAAAATGTCGTGTGCTATCATATCGGTAAAGTACCTTACTATTCGCGGCGAGACCCGAAAACGCTGTGATAGCAGGGGCAATTGAAAGGAGCATCAGATATGTCTGAGTACAAAGGGAATTTAATGGAGCGGTTTATGCGCTTCGGTGCGCTGATGCGGCGGTATCAATTTCAGCGCTTCGCGCAGCGCGGACCGTTCGGCAACCCGCACCGCGGGCAGGGCAGGATACTCTCCATCCTGAAAATGAAGCCGGAGATCGGTCAAAAAGAGCTGGGCTATCTGCTGGACATCAGCAAGCAAGCGCTGGGGGAGCTGCTGTATAAGCTGGAGCAGCGCGGATATATCACGCGCGAGCAAGCGGAGGGCGACCGCCGCGCCACCATAGTCAAGCTAACGCCGGAGGGCGCCGCCGCGGAGCTTTCTGACGCGGACGACAGCGGGATATTCGCCGGGCTTGACACGCAGGAGCGGGAAAAGCTTGCGGAGTATCTTGACCGCATCAATGCGGAGCTGGAGAGTCTTGTCGGAAGCCGGGGTCCCGAAGCGCGCGAGCACGACGGCTTCGGCGCGCACGGACCCTATCCGCCCTTCCGCGGCGCCTTCAACCGCTGGCGCGGGGAATGAGGGGGCTTTTGACAAGTGCGACGTCAATGCTCACCTGAACATAACAAAATACGCCGACGATGGATCGCATCCATCGTCGGCGTATTGGTATTTGAATATATGTTGTTATCTCTTGGAGAACTGCGGTGCGCGGCGGGCTGCCTTGAGTCCGTATTTCTTGCGCTCCTTCATTCTGGGGTCGCGCGTTAAGAAGCCCGCAGCCTTCAGCGCTGTTCTGAAGCTCCCGTCCACAAGCAGCAGCGCGCGAGCGACACCGTGACGAACAGCGCCCGCCTGACCGGTGACGCCTCCGCCCGATACGGTGGCTTCGATGTCATAAGCGCCCAGAGTTTCTGTGATGGCAAGCGGCTGACGCACGATAAGCTTCAGCGTTTCAAGACCGAAATAATCGTCGATATCGCGTCCGTTGATTTTAATAGCGCCCGTACCGCCGGGAAAAAGATGTACGCGCGCGACAGAGGACTTACGCCGTCCCGTGCCGTAATGATACGGCTTTTTGCTTGTATACATTTATTTTGTCCTCCTCAAATTCATTCTGCGTTCCAAGGCGTCGGCTTTTGCGCCGCGTGGATATGCTCCTCACCCTTGAACACGCGCAGACGACGGGCAGCCTCTCTGCCTATCGAGTTCTTCGCGAGCATCCCCGTTACGGCGAGGCGCATAGCAAGCTCCGGGCGGGTTTCCATCAGCGTTTTATACTGAATTTCCTTCAAGCCGCCTATCCAGCCGCTGTGACGGCGATAATACTTCTGACGCAGCTTATCCCCGGTAAGCACTGCCTCCGAGGCGTTTACGATGATGACGAAATCCCCGCAGTCGGTGTTGGGGGTGAAATCCGGCTTGTGCTTTCCGCGAAGAATCACGGCGGCTTGCGTCGCGACGCGCCCCAAGGGACGGTTCTTTGCGTCAAGGACATACCATTTGCGGGATACCGACTCCCGCTTGGCGAGTGTGGTTGACATTGGTTGATAGCTCCTTGCTTTGAATGTAATTTTTTAATGGGTTTGGAGATTATATCGCACCGCCGCACGGCTTGTCAACTGTTTTTCTCAAATTTATTAATCTGCGCGTGAGAAGCTTTCGAATTCGCGCGTATTCTTTTGTTTTCGCGTGTATACTCAATTTCAATTTCACTTTTCACCCCGCGTTTTTTCCCGCCCGCGCTAACTCTGCGGTTATCCCCCCCTCCGGCTCGTCATTCTATATAAACCCGCGCATACACAGCGTATTCGTAGACAATGGTGTCCCGCGCGCAAAATTTCCCTTGACATTCAGCCTTGTATATGTTAAAGTAGCAGCCGAAGGGAGAAGCGCCCCGCCCCGAGCGGCGGTACAACTTAATATCGGATAGCTGCCGCGTTTGCGGTAGGGAACTTTTGCGGTGAGATTCCGCACGCTCTCGAGGAACTGTAATGCCCCAACACCCATTCGGGCGGGGACGAGCCAGGTCGGGGAATACTAACACGCTCGTTATCGGTTAGTATCTGTACGTTGATGTATCGGCGTATCCAAAATGCAGCCTCGAGGTTTCCCGAAAGCCTCGGGGCTTTTCATTTTGCTAATGCTGCCTTGTCCGCACCCGGACATGACCGTCGCAAGCCGGTAAAACGTTTCGGCGCGAAAGCAGAGCGGCAAATTATTTTAATTGCAAAGGAGAACACTACTATTATGCGCAAACTACTAACAATCCTTCTCGCGGCGGCGCTTGCTATGGCGCTGCTGGCAGGGTGCGGCGGGACAAGCACAGACACACCTCCGGCTGACACCACGCCGCCCGCCGACCTGCCGACAATCGACCGCGCGGGCAACCCGATAACCGCGCCGCTCTCTGCTGAGCGCATCGTTGCGCTTTCACCGGCGGTCACTCAAACGCTGCTCCATATGGGGCTTGCGGACAAAATCGTGGCGATTGACACGAACTCATTGATATTTGAGGGCTTACCGGCGGATTTACCGACCGTTGATATGCTCTCACCCGATGGCGAGCTGCTGCTTACGCTGAACGCCGATTTGGTGTTATGCTCATCTATGACAGGCTTTGACGGCGGCGAGCCGCTGAAGCCGCTGTCCGACAGCGGCATATGCGTCGCGGCGATACCATCAAGCGCGAGTATTGAAGGCATCAAGGAGGACATTATGTTCATCGCGGATATTGTCGGTCAGCATGACGAGGGCGCTGAGATAATTGCGGAGCTTGAGGCGGGTATTCAAGAGGTGCGGGACGCTATCGGCGCCGCCGCGCCGAAAACCGTATATTTTGAAATCGCCGCCGCGCCCGCGGCGTACAGCTTCGGCAACGGAACCTTTTTGAACGAAATGATTGAAATCGCCGGGGGCGAGAACATCTTTTCGGATATGGACAGTTGGCTCGCCGTTTCGGAGGAACAGGTGATAGCCCGCAACCCCGAGGTTATCTTCACGAATGTTATCTACATTGAAAACTCAGTCGGTGAGATACTCTCCCGCGAATCACTTGCGGACACAACAGCGGTTACGGAGGAAAATGTGTACTATGTGGACAACTACTCCAGCTCGCTGGCTAACGAGTACATTCTCACAGCTATTCACCAGATGGCGGAGGCGATGCACCCCGATTTATGGAAAAACAGCTAACCGCGAACAAACGGTATAGAAATATTGCGATAGCGGCGGTTTTTATCGCCGCCGCTGTCGTATGTATGGTTGTTGCCGTGTGCGCGGGAAGCGTGAAAATTCGCGTCGGTGATGTGCCGCGCGTGCTGTTTAGCCATATATTCGGTCAACCGCGACCTGACGGCATCGATAAGGCGATTGATACAATCCTGTGGACGCTGCGGGTGCCAAGGGTGATTTTAGCCTTCACCGTGGGCGCGTCGCTCGGCGTCAGCGGCGTGATTATGCAGGCGGTGCTGCGCAATCCGCTTGCGTCGTCGTATACAATCGGCGTTTCCGCGGGCGCGTCGCTCGGGGTGGGAACGCTGATGCTGTTTAGTGTATCATTCCCGGTGCTTGGAATGTTTGGCTACCCCATCGTCGGCTGCATTGCGGGTATCGGCGCGATAACGCTGGCGATTTTCTTCGCGTCCGCGTTGGATAAAAATCTGTCCAGCAATACCATCGTGCTGGTCGGTATGGTGTTTTCACTGTTCATTTCCGCGTTAATTACGCTTATCACCGCGCTGGATACAACCGTGCGGCAGCAGCTTACATATTGGCAAATGGGCAGCTTTAATATGCGCGAATGGTCGCATACGCTTGCGGTGCTGCCCACCGCGCTGGTGTTGATTATCGTGCTGTGGACGCGCACGCGGGAGCTGGATATCCTCACCTTCGGCGACGAACAGGCGGCGCTTATGGGCATAAACGTAAGACGCGAAAAATGGCTACTCTTATACCTCGGCGCGGCGCTGACGGGTGCGTCCATTGCGTTTGTGGGCATAATCAGCTTTGTTGACCTTGTCGCGCCGCATATTGTCCGCCGCATTTTCGGCGCAAAGCACAGCCTTGTGCTGCCGATGACCGCCGTGTTCGGCGGAACGATGATGGTATTCACAGACCTGATAGCCCGCACTGTTTTGCCCGGGCGAGAACTACCCGTCGGCGTCGTCACCGCGATAATCGGCGCGCCGTTCTTTGCCTTTGTGTTTTTCAAGCAAAGGAGGGTCAGATGACAGCGCCATTGATGGAAGCCTCCGGGGTGTGCGCCGGATACGGCAAGCGGCAGATTGTTGACAGCGTATCCTTTGCGCTGGGCGCGGGCGAACGCGTCAGCATAATCGGACCGAACGGCTGCGGCAAGACAACGCTGCTGAAAGCCATATGCAAGCTGATTCCGCTGATGGACGGCGATATTCGGCTTCAAGGCAAAAGCGTCACCAAGATGGACCGCCGCAGGCTGGCAAACTGCGTTTCTATGATGCCGCAGATTTCAGAGCAATGGTTTGATTTCACCGTACTCGACACCGTGCTTATGGGGCGCTACAGCAGACGGCACGGCGCCCTTGCAACGGGTTCGGGCGAGGATTTGCACGTCGCGGAGGAATGTCTGCGGACAGTCGGATTGATAGAGCAGATTAACGATTCAATTACGTGGCTGTCCGGAGGGCAGCGGCAGCGGCTTATGCTTGCCAGAGCGTTCGCGCAGGAGCCGAGCATAATCGTGCTTGACGAGCCGACGAATCACCTTGACATCAAGTATCAGGCAGAGCTGTTTGAACACTTAGCCCGCTGGGCGTCTCAGCCCGGACGCGCGGTTATTCAGGTTATGCACGACCTGAATCTTACGCGTATGTATTCTGACAGAGTGCTGCTTATGAGCGAGGGCAGGGTGATTGCAAGCGGTATACCCGCGGAGGTTATGGACGCAGCCGCGCTTGACGACGCGTATGGGTACAGCATACGTCAATTTATGCAAAAATCTCTTGGATTATGGAGGAACGATTAAAATGAAAGAGACTCGCTATAAAAGCCAATATGAGGCTTATCCGTTTCTCTCCGAGCCGTCGGAGGATTTGCGGTGTGATTTTGAGATTGCAACCGATGAATTCGCAAGCGAAACAGGCTTGCTCGCGGCGCTGCTGCGCAAGCTTGACGGCGGCGATTATGCCGCGCTTGCGGACGAGCTGATAAAAATAGAGGATTTGGTGTATCACGCCAATCCAACGCTGCGCACCTTCTTCAGCATAACCGACGACGAGTTGCAATGGCTGATTGACCGCGCCACCGTGCTGTATGAGCAAATCGGCGGGCGGCAGGAGAGCCTGTTTCAGCTGCCGTGCGGCAGTGAGGAAGCGTGCCGCGCGCATATTCTGCGCTCCAAAGCCAAGGCATTGGTTCGGCTTGCATATCGGGCGGAGGAAAGCGGCATAGCCGTTCCGGAAAAGCTGTACGATTTTCTAAATGTGCTGTCCGGGTATTTCTATCGCTTGGCGCTGCGTCTGAACAGTCTCGCCGGGATAGCGGAGATTAATTATTATAGCAGGAATTACGGGTGAGGCGACCTATCCCACCACATCTGAAAGGGTGAAAAGCGAAAGCCGCGGATTCGCGCTTGCTTCATCAATCAACGCGCGCGAAAACCCCGATTTTGAAAACAGGCAATAGCTGACAGTCGCATCCGGCGGCGTGTATTTCCCCGCGAGACCTTCAAGGTCGCGCAGCGTCATCTCCGAATTACGGAATTTGCACTCTCCCAGCAGGATGTTCTTCATACCCCTATCGACGGCAATCACATCAATTTCGGTATCATAGGATACTCGTCTCGGCTCGCCGGCTTCGGTGGTTTCGATTCTTGCCGCCTTGCCCCACCACCGCCCGATTTTCGCGGCGCGGAAGGGTAGTCTTCCCTCACGGTTCAGCTTGGCGGTGAAATCGCGGCAGATGCGTTCAAACACCGGTGCGGAGAATTCACTTTGCTGAGGGAGTACAAAATGCCGATAGACCCCCTCGGCGTCACCGGCTTCCAAATCCGAAAGATTTGTAAAAACAAATCCAAACCAAAACCGGAAGAAGTTGTCGGAAATGCGATATAATCCGCGTAAAGCGGACGCCTTTTCCTTGTCGCCGGACGTAACAGAGAAATCACGTTGAATGATTTCCAGCTCGATAAGATTTTTCAAATACACGCTGATTTTCGTTTTATCAAGCTGCGTTTTGGTGTATATATCGTTGAGCCGCGTGCTGCCCAGCGCAACCGCTTCGATCAAGGTGTTATACAGCGCTGTCTCGCGCAGCTCCTGCCGCAGTAGAAACTCCACCTC
>JAIRRO010000062.1 GCA_031255955.1 Oscillospiraceae bacterium | reverse complement strand
GATTTCGCATTGACGCCTGTGTATGATTTTTCGCATTTCCATATAGTAACGATTGATTGTCACGCGACTGATTCCGGTAAACTCCGCCGTTAATGTTGCTGTTAAATCCGCCGCAAAATTCTTGACTATCTCACGAAATTTTGCCTCTGATATTTTTGAATGAGTTGCGTACTTGTTTTTCATTGATATACCTCGCGTTGGAGTATACCACATTATCTTAATCTTATCAAGCCCCATTACTTTACTATTTTTTGGTACGCTTGTCAAGTGTTTTTTTCGAGGTCATCTATGATTTGAAAATGGGGCGATTAAATTTGCACCTCGCCAACGATAACACCATCTGTCAACCGCGCTTGCGCTTCGGTGACGCCTGTGGTATAATGCGCAAATCCATTTGTCAACACTTATAAGGGGTTAGTGCTATTTTGAACATTATAGACACGCACGCGCATATTTTTCCGCCTAAGATAGAGCGCGTCGCAACTGAGGCGATAGGGACGTTTTACGGCTACAGCATGGCGCATACAGGCTCCGCGGACGAGCTTTTGCGCGCGGGCGAGAGCGCCGGAGTCGGGCGGTTCGTGGTGTTTTCCACGGCGACAACGCCCGGTCAGGTGGTTAAAATCAACGATTTCATTATGGAAACCTGCGACCGCCATCCGGAATTTATCGGTGCGGGTACGATGCATCCGGAGTTTACGGATTTTAAGGCGGAGCTTGACCGCATATATTCGCTCGGGCTGCGCGGAATAAAGCTGCACCCGGACTTTCAGCAGGTGAATTTAGACTGCGACGAGCTGCTGCGCGTGTTCGCGTACCTGCAGGATAAGCATATGTTTTTAATCACGCACAGCGGGGATGTGCGGCACGGATATTCCGACCCGCGCCGCGTCGCGCGCGTCGCCAAAATGTTTCCGCGCTTGAATATCGTCGCGGCGCACTTCGGCGGATGGAGCGACTGGGAAACCGCGCGCCAAACGCTTCCTGACTTGCCGAACGTCTATTATGACACCAGCAGCACCTTCGGCTGCGGCGGGCGCGACGAGGTTCTTTCCGGATTCAAATGCTTTGATAACACGCACATATTCTTCGGCGTCGATTTCCCGATGTGGGATCACTCGGCAGAGCTTGCGCAGCTGCGCTCCGTCGGTCTGGACGACGACACGCTTGAGGATGTGCTGCACCGTAACTTTGAAAGGTTTTTCGCGGGATATTGAGTTTTGATATAGAATTTTATTTTGAATTTTATTTCCCGGGGCAAAAATTTCGATTGACATTCCCCGCAGATATGCTATTATGTGAAAAAACATCTTAAACGGGGAGGCAGATAGATGCCAAAAGAGTTGATACGCCTCGCGAATTGCACGATGGCGTTTGACGGTGAGGTTGTTTTGAACAACATAGAGCTTTCAATAAACGACAAAGAATTCCTCACGCTGCTCGGACCCTCAGGGTGCGGCAAGACTACGACGCTCCGGATTATCGGCGGATTTCAGAAGCCGACCTCCGGTGATGTTTTTTTCGACGGCGTGAGGATAAATGATGTCCCGCCGCACCGCCGCTCCGTGAACACCGTTTTTCAAAAGTACGCGCTGTTCACCCACTTGGACGTCTTTGAAAACGTCGCGTTCGGGCTTAGACTGCAAAAGCCCGCGCTTTCAAAATCCGAAATCACCTCCCGCGTGCTGGAGATGCTGGAGATTGTCAGCCTGAAGGGCTTTGAGCGCCGCGACTCCTCTTCGCTTTCCGGCGGTCAGCAGCAGCGCGTGGCGATTGCGCGCGCGCTTGTCCTGCGCCCCAAGGTTCTGCTGCTGGACGAGCCCTTGGGCGCGCTTGATTTGCGGCTGCGCAAGGATATGCAAAACGAGCTGAAGCGAATTCAGCAAGCAATGGACATCACCTTCGTGTACGTCACGCACGATCAGGAGGAGGCGCTGGCGATGAGCGATTCTGTCGTCGTTATGGACGGCGGAGAGATTTTGCAAATCGGTACGCCTGAGGATATTTATAACGAGCCTGTAAACGCCTTCGTCGCAGATTTTATCGGAGAATCGAACATCGTGGACGGCGCGATGCTCGCCGATGGTGTGGTGGAGATTTTCGGGCGGCGCTTCGCCTGTCTTGACCGCGGATTTGCCCCGAATGAGCCTGTGGACGTGGTCATCCGCCCGGAGGATATTGATATCGTCCCGATAGAGGACGGCAAGCTGACCGGCACTGTCACCAACGTGACCTTTAAGGGTGTTCATTATGATATAATCGTCGATTTTCGCGGCTTTAAGTGGCTGATTCAAACGACAGACCTCTCCCCCGTCGGCACGAAAATCGGCGTTAAGATTGACCCCGACGGCATACATATTATGAAAAAGAGCCGCTATTCCGGTATGTTCGGCGATTACAGCTCTTATTCAGCGGAGTATGACGATATTTCCGACGCGGACGCCGTGCCGGAGGACGTCAGCGTTCCGGAGGACACCCTGTGAAGCGGCGCAGCCTTGCCGTCCCGTATGTGTTCTGGATGGCGGTGTTTATAGTAGCTCCGATTGCGCTTATTGTGGTGTACGCCTTCACGGCGAAAAGCGGCGGCTTCACGATGGCGAATTTCTCCGCGATGGGCAAATATTTCTC
>JAIRRO010000060.1 GCA_031255955.1 Oscillospiraceae bacterium | reverse complement strand
ACCGCAAACGGCGGCATCCACGACGCCCCGACCGCGAACCTCTCCGGGTATACCGACACGGATGAAATATCCGACTGGGCAAGCGAAGCTATGCGCTGGGCGAACGCTGCGGGACTCATTACCGGGCGCACAGAGACAACGCTAGCCCCGAAAGGCACCGCGAGCCGCGCAGAGGCGGCAACGCTGCTGCAGCGGTATATGCAGAACGTGGGGTGATGGCCTCCGCCGGGGGCGACTTGCGCCGCCCCTGCCCCGCATACGGTAGGGGTAGACCTTGTGTCTACCCCTACCCTTTCCCCATCGATAAAACAACGTACAACAGATAAAAGGATGACATAATTTGTTAACAACCGAAATGGACTCCGGCGACATCCTGGGCGACAGATTGCTGAAAAACGCGTTGCGAAAAACCGCCGATGAAGCCCGTGAGCAGTACAGCCATATCATAATCAGGATAATCCGGGTGAATGAGCTGTACAAATATTACCCCCTGTATGATGACAGAACCACGGCGCGGCACGAGCTGCGTGACGCGCTGGGCGACTCGGAGATTGTCGAGCTTGTGTTATCACACTTTATGAGTGAGGAGCAGAAGCGCTATATCCGCGACGGCGCAAATACCGACCGGATTCTGGCGCAGCTATTGACCCCGATACGCAAATTTCCCAGAGCCATGTTGATGGCGGAGCTGCCGGAAAAAGCGGCGGGCGAAATATGGCGGCGCGCGGGAAGCTGGCACGGCGCTATGGAGCTCGCGGGACACAATCCGCTGCGTCCTAAGGAGAAATTGGCGGTTCAAAAGTTTTACGCCGCCACCAACGCCTCTGTGTATAATCTGCCCGCTAAAATGTTAAATAAGCTCTCTCCCCTCTCGCTTGATGAGCTTACCCGTCTGTGCGAGCTATCGCGCAAGCTAAGGCGTCCGCCGCAGCCGCACGAGCTTCCGGACAAATTCCTGCGAACCCTGAAAGCTAGGATGCACTCAGAGGGCGTCTCGCCGAATACTGTTCTGCTACGCGCGGGTATCGACTATTCACGATAGCGCCGGAGCGCAAATTAAAAACCAACCAATCCCACCGCCCCGAAAAATATTTCAAAAAATTTTTTCGGGGCTATTGACATCCCTTTTCCCCTGTGTTAATATCTATATGATATCATTATGATTTCATATTTCAAACAAGAAAGGCAAGGGATAAACCATGACAGAGAACACAAACGCACGCCCCATCGAAATTCAGGAATTTTCACCGCGCCGCGCCCCCGGAATCCCCGTCCTCATTCTCAACACGCTCGCGCTCCTCATCTCCATACTTATTGTAATAGCAGGCGGATTTTTAATTTCGGGCGGCAGCTATGCCCTCGGCGGCGTACTGATTGCGGTGGGCTTTCTGTACGCGTGCGTTTTCGCCCCCGCCATCTACAGCGGTCTTAAAACCCTAAAGCCGAACGAGGCACTTGTATTTACGCTGTTCGGGAAGTACGCCGGAACCCTGCGCGGTGCGGGCTTCTTCTTCGTCAACCCGTTTATGAGCGCCACAACCCCCGCAGTGTCGGCTATACCGCCCGCCTTTGCCGCGGCGGCTGCCTCCGTCGGTATGCCGCCTCCCTCCCCCACCACGGGCAAAATGCCGTATCCCGTTTACGGCAAAAAAATCTCGCTGAAAGCCTTGACACTCAGCAATGACCAGCAAAAAATCAATGACCAGCTCGGGAATCCGATAATCGTTGGCATCGTCGTCGTGTGGCGTGTCGTGAACGCCGCTATGGCTGTGTTTAATGTGGATAACTATTGCGAATTTCTCTCCATACAAAGCGACGCCGCCCTGCGCAACATCGCGCGGGAATATCCATACGACTTCTCCGGCGACGATGATGACGAAAAGACGCTGCGCGGCAGCAGCTTAGAGATTTCAGAGCGCTTGAAAACAGAGATTCAAGCACAAACGCGCTTTGCCGGGCTTGAAATTCTGGAGGCGCGCATCACGCATCTGTCCTATGCGCCGGAAATTGCCGCGGCTATGCTGCAGCGTCAACAGGCATCGGCAATCATCGACGCGCGCAAGCTGATTGTTGAGGGCGCTGTCGGAATGGTTGAAATGGCGCTGAGTAAGCTCGGCGAGCGTGGCATAGTCGATCTCGACGACGAACGCCGCGCGGCGATGGTATCCAACCTGCTTGTCGTGCTGTGCGGGAACCGCGACGCCCAGCCCATTGTAAACAGCGGCAGTATTTACTAAAATGTCCTCCGACAACGAAAAAAAGCAAATTCCCCTGCGCGTCAGCCGCCGACTGTGGGACGAGCTGAACGCTTGGGCAGCGGACGATTTCCGCTCTCTGAACGGTCAGATTGAGTATCTTCTGACGGAGTGCGTCAAAAAGCGCCGCGGCGGGAATAGGCTGGATAACGCGGAGGAAAATCCGGAGTAAAAGTCCCCGCACTCATAGCCCGCAGTAAAAGCGGTTGTTTGAATTGTCAGCATCAGTCGTCTCCCAAGTCCGAAAACAATTCATCCACAGTAGTATACATCTTCGCTTTCCGCTTGCCGGACATTATCTCCCGCGCTTCTTGAATGGCGGCTTCGGTTTCGGCGTTGTAGCGTGTTTCCCGCAAGTCAAACGGCAACCCACCGACATTGCGTGACTGGTGAAGAAAAATATTGATTGCCTCTGTGACGCTAATCCCATATTTGGCATAAATGGCTTGAATCTCAGCCTTAATTTGCGGATCAATGCGAATATATATGCTCGCCGTTTTCGGCATAAAAATCACCTCCGTGTTTATGGAGCAAAGTATATCACAAGCGATATACAAACGCAATACATTGCCGGCAATATTACAAATACTATATGATCCCTATAACCATCCGCAAGCTTTTCCCGGCAATTATAATTTCAACGCCAAAAATTAAAAATTTTTCTTGACAAGCCCCATAAGCCTGTGTTATAATAACCGAGCGTTCCAAAGACAGCGGGTTGCGCAGAGGGTTTTTTGATCCTCCGGCGCGCGTAAACCCCGCCGAGGGCGGCTTGCAATTACTTTGTTTGCCATGCTCCCGTCTTTTGACGGGAGCTTTTTTTGGACGCCGAAACAGGAGACCGTTTTGTGGTTTATACCCCGCGCGGCTCCCAAAAATAATACGGAGGTGAAAAAATGCCAAACGCAAAGGTACTCAGCGAGAAAAAGGCAACTGTAGAAGCCCTTACCGGTCGGCTGGGCGGTCTTTCCGGCGTACTCGTCGATTACTCCGGAATCACAGTGGCGGAGGACACAGAGCTTCGCGCCCGTATGCGCGCCGAAAACGTGGACTATGCCGTCGTCAAGAATACGCTTTTACGCTTCGCCGTCAAAAACGTCGGATTTGAAGCCTTAGAGCCTATCCTGAACGGCACCACATCGATGGCAACCAGCATGACTGACGCCGTTTCCCCCGCGAAAATCATCAAGGAATATTCCGCAAAGCTCGCTCCCCGCTTCGTCATCAAGGGCGGCTTTTATGACGGCAAGGTGATTTCTGTCGCAGAGGTCGAATCTCTCGCGTCCATCCCCGCTCTGCCTGTCCTGCAGGCGCGCGTACTTGGAACAATGCTTGCGCCCATCACATCTCTCGCGGTTGTGCTGAAAGCAATCGCCGAAAAGCAGGGCGCGCCTGAGCCCGAGCAAGCCCCGGTCGAAGCAGCCCCCGCTGAAGCGGCTGAAGCTCCTGCGGAAACTGCGGAATCCCCCGCCGAATCGGAAGCCCCGGCAGAAACTGCCGCAGAAGAAACGCCCGCTGAAGCTGCTACGGAAGAAGCCCCTGCAGAGGAATCCCCCGCCGAACCTGAACCGGCTGAGGAAACCCCGGCGGAAGCCGACGCAGCCCCCGAACCCGCGGAGTAAATCCCGCAAAAAAACGAACGATACATTTAATATGAAAAGGAGATTTTACAATGGCAAGCGAAAAAGTTACAGCCTTAATTGAGGAAATTAAAGCGCTTACGGTTATCGAGCTGTCGGATCTTGTCCACGCGCTTGAAGAAACCTTTGGCGTATCCGCCGCGGCAGTCGCGGCTCCCGCCGCCGCGGGTGCCGCAGCCCCCGCCGACGCTGCGGAGGAGCAGACGGAGTTTGACGTCGTTATGACGGACTTCGGCGCTGAGAAAATCAAGGTCATCAAAGAGGTTCGCGCTATCACGGGTCTTGGTCTTTCCGAGGCGAAAGCTCTTGTTGAGGGCGCGCCCGCGAAGATTAAAGAGGGCGTCTCGAAGGATGAAGCCAACGAAATCAAGGGCCAGCTTGAAGGCGCCGGCGCAAAGGTGGAGATTAAGTAAAGTTGCTGCATTGCAGTGCTTTCAGCAGCGCGCGGCGCGGCGTTTTCACCGCGCCGCGCGCACCGAATCTCGGCTATACGAAAATTTATTTTCAAAATGAAAATTTGTTCTTGACAAGTGAAAAAGCGTTTAGTATAATATCCCCCGTCGCTGAAACTTCGGGAGCATAGCTCAGCCGGTTAGAGCACCTGCTTTACACGCAGGGGGTCACAGGTTCGAGTCCTGTTGTTCCCACCAGTAGGGCCCAGTAGTTCAGTTGGTTAGAACGCCAGCCTGTCACGCTGGAGGTCGACGGTTCGAGCCCGTTCTGGGTCGCCACTTCCCCAAATTACGCGGCGTTTTCCTCAAAAAAAAACGCCGCGGACGGGGTTCTTTAAGAATCCCGGTGCAACGAGCCTCTGTAGCTCAGTCGGTAGAGCAGTGGACTGAAAATCCACGTGTCGTTGGTTCGATTCCGACCGGAGGCACCACTTCCCCGACAACAGCGCCGGGGACCATCTCAATAGAAACGCGGGCGTAGCTCATACGGTAGAGCGCCACCTTGCCAAGGTGGAGGTAGCGAGTTCGAGCCTCGTCGTCCGCTCCATCTTAATCGAAATACCCGCCGCCGGGTCTCGCGTCCGTCCGCGCTCGGAGCGCTTGAGGGTAGTTGCGGCGACATAGCCAAGTGGTAAGGCAAGGGTCTGCAAAACCCTGATTCCCCAGTTCAAATCTGGGTGTCGCCTCCAAAAATACGTACTGTTAATCCGCAGCCCAAAGCCGATTGCTTGTCAGCGGTC
>JAIRRO010000020.1 GCA_031255955.1 Oscillospiraceae bacterium | reverse complement strand
CCCGACGGCATACATATTATGAAAAAGAGCCGCTATTCCGGTATGTTCGGCGATTACAGCTCTTATTCCGCGGAGTATGACGATATTTCCGACGCGGACGCCGTGCCGGAGGATGTCAGCGCTCCGGAGGATACTCTGTGAAGCGGCGCAGCCTTGCCGTCCCGTATGTGTTCTGGATGGCGGGGTTTATAGTAGCGCCGATTGCGCTTATTGTGGTGTACGCCTTCACGGCGAAAAGCGGCGGCTTCACGATGGCGAATTTCTCCGCGATGGGCAAATATTTCTCTGTGTTCTCGCGCTCGTTCGCGCTGGCGCTTATCGCCACGGTCGTTTGCCTTGCGATGGGGTATCCGGCGGCGGGTATGCTGGCGCGTGTGCCCGCGCGGCGGCAGCGCATTTTGATGATGCTGCTGATGCTGCCGATGTGGATGAATTTCCTCCTGCGCACCTATGCGTGGATGTCCATTCTGGAGGAAACAGGGCTGCTTAACCGTCTGCTCGGCGTTTTCGGCATCTCGCCCGTTCATCTTATCAATACGCAGGCGGCTGTTGTAATCGGTATGGTATACAACTTCCTGCCGTTTATGATTCTCCCCGTTTATTCCGTCATCGTGAAAATCGACCGCAGTCTTATTGAGGCGGCTCAAGATTTGGGCGGTTCGCCGCGCGCTGTGTTCCTCCGCGTCACGCTGCCGCTGTCGCTGCCCGGCGTGCTGTCCGGCATCACGATGGTGTTTGTCCCCGCGGTTTCCACCTTCGTCATTTCTCAGCTGCTGGGCGGGGGTAAGGATATTCTGCTGGGCGATTTGATAGAGATGCAATTTCTCGGTCAGGCGTACAACCCGAATCTCGGCTCGGCTATCGCCTTGGTGATGATGGTCGTCGTGATGATATTTATGTTCTTCATGAATAAGTTCGGCGAGGGCGAGGACAAGGCGGTGATAATGTGAGCGGCAAGAAAAACACCGGCGGGCGGCTGTATACATATCTCATTATGCTGTTTCTCTATGCCCCGATTCTGGTGCTTATCGTCTTTTCCTTCAATGGCATAAACAGCCGAACCGTGTGGCAGGGCTTTACGCTGAAATGGTACGGGGAGCTGTTTGCCGACCGCGGTATTTTAAGTTCGTTTTATACGACGATTTCCGTTTCTGTGCTGTCCGCCGCTATCGCCACCGTCGCGGGGACGCTGACATCCGTGGGGCTGTTTAATATGCGCCGCCGCTGGCGCGCGCCGCTGCTGTATATCAACAACATTCCGCTTATAAACGCGGATATAATCACGGGCGTTGCAATGTGTCTGCTGTTTGTGTCGCTCGGGTCTGTGCTGAAATTCCGGCTCGGATTCGGTACGCTGCTGATTGCTCACATCACGTTTAATATTCCGTATGTGGTGCTGTCCGTGATGCCTAAGCTGCGGCAATTGGACGAAAATCTTGTTGACGCGGCGCAGGATCTCGGCTGCACGTGGTTCCGCGCGTTCCGCCGCGTAATCATCCCGGAGATTCTGCCGGGCGTCGTAAACGGCGCGATGATTGCGTTTACAATGTCCATCGACGATTTTGTAATCAGCTATTTCACGGCGGGTTCCGGCGTTATGACCTTGTCCATGAAGGTGTTTTCGATGACGCGCAAGCGCGTATCCCCGAAGATAAACGCGCTCAGCTCGCTGATGTTCGCCGCCGTGCTATTGATGCTGCTGGCGATAAACATCCGCGAAATTCGGCAAGAGCGCGTCGCGAAAAACAAAGCCCGCCCGCTTTCCGGAATACCGGCGCGCAGCGGACGCGGCGCCAAATAACGCGTCATTCCCTATTCCCCGCGGGGGCAAGCTTGTGATAACGCGGCATCGCCGCTTATCTATATAAATTCAAATCAGGAGGCAAAACAAAATGAAAATGAAAAGGGTATCAAAAATTCTCGCCGCGGGGCTATCGCTCGTGTTCGCGGCGGCTCTGCTGACGCTTTCGGCTTGCGGCGACAGCAGTGTAAACGGCGACAGCAGCGGCGATCCCGGCGGCGACGGAAACGGCAAGATAAGCAGCGGCGTGGTGAATGTCTACAACTGGGGCGAATACATCGACGAGAGCATCTTTGACGACTTTGAAGCCGAAACAGGCGTCCGCGTCAACTACACCACGTTCCAGTCCAATGAGGAAATGTACGCCGCGATGAAGCTCGGCGGGGCAAGCTATGACCTTATCATACCGTCCGACTATATGGTCGAGCGGCTTATCGATGAGGATATGCTGGAAAAGCTCGATTTCGCGAACATCCCGAACCTCGACTATATCTCGGCGGCGCGGCAAAAACCGGCGTATGACCCGACGGGCGAATATTCCGTGCCGTATATGTGGAGTACCGTGGGCTTGATTTATAACTCCGCGATGATTGAGGACGCCGTGACAAGCTGGGGCGCGCTGTTCGATCCGACGTATGCGGGGCAGATATTGATGTTCAACAACCCGCGCGACGCCTTCGGAATCGCGCTGAAATATCTCGGGTATTCCCTGAACACGACGAACGAAGCGGAAATCCGCGCTGCCTATGACCTGCTTGTGGAGCAGAAATCCATTCTGCAGGCGTATGTTATGGATCAGATATTCGACAAGCTGGAGGGCGGCGAATCCGCCATCGGACCATACTACACGGGCGACTATCTGACGATGAAGGAGGTCAACGACGACCTGCGCTATGTCCTCCCGACCGAAGGCTCAAACGTATTCACGGACGCGATGTGCATCCCCAAGGGCGCTGAAAACAAGAAAAACGCCGAGCTGTTCATCAACTTTATGACAAGCACCGATGTTTCTATCGCCAATATGGACATCACAGGCTATATCTCCCCGAACGAGGAAGCAGCGGACGAATACGCCGCGACGCTGGACGAGGAAGCCGCCGAGGTGATGTTCCCCTCCGGGGACGAGCTTGCCCGCTGCGAGCCGTTCCTCAACCTGCCGCAGGAAACGCTGGATCTTTACGATCAGCTCTGGGCAGAGCTTAAAAGCTGACGCTTTCCTTTAATTAATTGATAAACGCAACACC
The DNA here is from genome assembly GCA_031255955.1 of Oscillospiraceae bacterium. Lineage (GTDB taxonomy): Bacteria > Bacillota > Clostridia > Oscillospirales > Oscillospiraceae > JAIRRO01. The sequence continues at coordinate 11,935 of JAIRRO010000020.1, read as the reverse complement.
TCCGGCAATAATGCGATTAGATCGTATATCAGCCGGAGGTGTATTTAATTATGTACAAGGAATAAAGCCGGAGATTATGCGGCGCGTATGTTTTCGCGCTGCGCGCTTATCACAGCAATATCTCCTGCGGGGTAAAGTTTACGAAATCCGCGGAAATCATATTGTATTCAATGCCGTTAACAATGCCTGTTACGGCGTTGCGATGCCCATACTCACCGTGGATATGCCCATACCAGCAGCGCGTGACGCCATACTTCTCCATCAGCGCCACGATTTCCTCGCAGACATAGCCCTTGTATCGCGGCGGATAGTGAAAAAAGCAGAGCTTGCTTTTCGCCCCGGCTTTCTCCGCCTCCGCCAGCGACAGCTCAAAACGAATCGCCTCGCGCGATAAAATCTTTCTGTTGTGCTCGCCATCCAATGACTCGTCATACAGCCAGCCGCGCGTACCGCACAGCGCCGTGCCTTCATAGAAACAGCAGTTGTTATTCAGGAATTTCATATCCCCAAAGCCGTGCTTTTCAAAAAAAGCATACGCCTTTGCCGCCGTACTGAACCAATAATCGTGGTTGCCCTTCAGCAGTATTTTCTTCCCCGGCAGCTCGGAAATAAATCTGAAATCCTCCTCCGCGTCCTCCAGCGTCATTCCCCACGTCAAATCTCCGCAGAGCATCACCGTGTCCTCGGGTTTTACGCGCCGGAAGCCCGCTTTTATTTTATCCACATAGCCGTCCCAGCCGTCGAAAATGTCCATCGGCTTTGATGTGCCGAGCGACAAATGCAAATCCCCTATCGCGAAAAGCGCCACAGCCTCACCGTCCTTTATTCCGCGTTGGCGACGCCCACAAAATTTGCGACAACACGGGGCATATCCTGCTTTTCCGTTTCTTTATTAAAGCGCTCCGGCTTGCCAAACAGCGCCTTTAAGGGTGCGGGCGCCGTGACGCCGCTGAATTTTTCCAAGCGCTTAATCGCATCCAATCCGTTTTTGCCGAAGTTTCGCCGTCCGTTGGCTCTCAGCACCGAGGTGCAGAACTTAAAGGGGCTGGCGGTGGACAATATGACGTTAACGGCGTTATCCCCTGTTTCCTGCTTATATTTCTCGTAAACGCCATATGCCACGGCAGTGTGTGTGTCTATCAGATAATTTTTTTCCTTGAACACGCGTTTTATTATCCTTCGCGTATCTTCATCGTTGCAGGATCCGGAGGAAAATGTCTGCGAGATGCTTTGTGCCATATCCTCCGCGACGTCGAATTTCGACCTGCGCTTCATCAGGCGACCTGTCAGCTTGTCGTTGCCGCCGGAGAGCGTGAACAACAGCCGCTCCAGATTGCTGGACACCACGATATCCATCGAGGGAGATATGGTTGTGTGGAACTTCCGAACCCTGCTGTATCGCCCGGTTCTGATAAAATATTCTAATATGCGGTTCCTGTTTGAGGCGCAAATCAGGCGGTTTACGGGCAATCCCATCTCCTTTGCGTACCACCCCGCCAAAATGTTGCCGAAGTTCCCCGTCGGCACACAGAAATTTATGCGCTCGCCCTGCTTTATCGCACCGCTTTTCATAAGGTCGCAGTACGCGGAGAAGTAATAGGCTATCTGCGGGACAAGCCTCCCCCAGTTAATTGAGTTTGCCGACGAGAGGAAATATCCGCGATTTTCAAGGCTCCGCGCGATTGTTTTGTCGGCGAATATCGCTTTGACGCCGGCTTGCGCATCATCGAAATTGCCACGCACGGCGCACACGCCGACGTTTTTCCCTTCCTGCGTCGTCATTTGCAGCTTTTGAACGTCAGAAACGCCGTCACGCGGGTAAAACACCATTATCTTGACGCGCGGCACATCGCGAAACCCCTCCAGCGCCGCCTTGCCTGTGTCTCCCGAGGTGGCGACGAGTATGCAGGCGTCGCGCCGCTCTCCCGTCTTGGCAAGCGAGGCGGACATTAATCGCGGCAGCATTTGCAGCGCAATATCCTTGAATGCGCTTGTGGGACCGTGCCACAGCTCAAGAAAATATTCGCGCTCTCCCGTTTGGCGCAGGGGGGCAGCCTCCCCGTTGTCAAATTTAGCCTCGCTATACGCCTCGCGGGCATATTCCGTCAGCTCCTGCCGCGAAAAATCGTCGAGAAACAGGCTCATTATGTAGCCTGCCCGCTCGGGATAGCTCATATCGGCAAGGGTTTTCAACGTCGAGGGCAGGATGGTCGGTATGCTTTCCGGGACAAGCAGACCGCCGTCCGGCGACAGTCCGCGCAGAATTGCCTCCGCCCCCGTGAACGATGCCTGTTTATTTCTTGTGCTTAAATAGCGCATATGCGCCCCTCCCATAATAAAATACTTTCTTAAAACGCGTTTTCTATGTGTATTATCTCCGGCTGCGCCGTCTTGACGCCGTCCGGAGCATATACCTCTATCACGTCGAATCGCGGCTGCAGCTCCGTTTCGTGCGAGCCGAGCCAAATTTGCGCCGTCATACGCAGTCGCTTCTGCTTCGCCGCGCTGACAAATTCGCGCGCGTCCGCAAATTCGCGGTTTTTCCGCAGCTTTACCTCTGCGAACACGACATATCCGCCGCCTGTGACAATCAGGTCAATTTCCCCAAATCGCGTGCGATACCCCACTGTGAGCTTCTTATACCCGCGCTCTTCAAGGAATTTCAGCGCCTGCGCCTCACCCCAGCCGCCGAGCTGCTGTGTCTTGCCCATTATATAAGCTTCCTCAAAAACAGACTGCGATGCTCCGGCGTCGCGCCGTGTGATTTTATCGCCTCGCGATGCTCCGCCGTTCCGTATCCGCGGTTGCTCTCGAATCCATAGCCCGGATATTTAAGCGCGAGAGCGTCCATATATCTGTCCCGGCTGACCTTGGCAAGAATCGACGCCGCCGCTATATTAGCTGATCGCGAATCGCCCTTTATCACCGCGCGGCACGGATGTGTGATGCCGTTTACTTGATTGCCGTCGATTAACGCGATAAAATCCCGCTGCTTCGCCGTATCCGCCGCTTTCGTTATTTTCGGCGATTGCCTCAGCAGATCCAGCGCCCTGTTCATCGCGAGGTGTGTGGCGCCGAGGATGTTGCGCTGCTCAATCTCCGCAACGGACGCCGACGCGATGCCGTAGCCCTCCGCAAGCTCTATTATCTCATCGAACAGGCGCTCTCGGGCGCGCGGTGTGAGCTTTTTTGAATCATCCAGTCCGTCGATTACCGTCCCGCGCGGCAGGATGACCGCCGCGGCGTACACATCCCCCGCCAAGGGTCCGCGTCCGGCTTCGTCAACGCCCGCGACGATGGAATATCCCTCGGAATACAGCGCGGTTTCGATGTCCCACATATCGGCTCTCATTGTCCTTATCCTCATCGCGCTATGCCCGCTGCCCGCTGTCCGCTGTGGGGGATTCAATTTCTTGACCGCATAGCTCCAGCGTCACGCGTCCGAGTCTGCCGCCGCGAAAATCGTCGAGTATTGCCGCCGCCGCGCGCTCGGCGTCCGGCTCGCCGCCCGATATGAGAAAGCCGCGCCGCAGGGCAATTATATCCAGCGGGCGGTCAGGCTCCGGCGCGTCGCCGTCCCTTAATTTATACCGCTCAACCACGCGCTCGGGATATACCTCCCACAGGCGCAGCATAAGCCTTGACCCCAGCGTTTCGGCGTCAAACGCCGCGTCGCCGATTGCGCCTGTTATGGCAAGGTTTTCGCCGGTTTCCTCTCCGTCCAGCCGATGCCATAATATACCCGGTGTGTCCAGCAGCTCCATACCCGCGCCGCAGCTTATCCATTGCCGCCCGCGCGTGACGCCGGGGCGGTCGGCGGTTTTCGTCGCGCGTCGCCCGGAGATGCGGTTGATAAATGAGGATTTTCCGACGTTCGGAATCCCTGCCACCATTAGGCGAACAGCACCGCCCGTTTGTCCCTTGGCTGACCTCTGCGCCAGCTTGTCCGATAAAAGCGCTCTCACAGCGCCCTGCAAACGCTCTGTGCCGCGTCCTGTGCGGCTGTCCGTCTCTATTGTTCCAAAGCCTCGCCGCTTAAACTCCGCCGCCCAGCGCTTTGTCTCCGCGGGATCCGCCAAATCGGCGCGATTTAACACGACAAGACGCGGCTTTGACCGCGTAAGCTCGTCCATATCCGGGTTTGCCGAGGAGCGCGGAATGCGCGCGTCAAGCACCTCGCACACCGCGTCAGCCAGCTTTATATCCTCCGCCATTTTCCGGCGCGCCTTTGTCATATGCCCCGGAAACCATTGTATACTTTGCTCGAAGCTCACGGTGTTGTTCTGTACACAGAGCCGATACGACCCCAATCCCGCATACCGTGCTCATCCCTTCCGGGCACGGTGATTACATGCACCTTCCCGAGAATGTTTCGCGTATCCACAAAGCCGACGCGCGCAGAGCGGCTGTCGGTGGATTGATTACGGTTGTCGCCCATTACGAACACGCAGCCCTCCGGCACAATTACGGGTCCGCGGAAATCCTGCGGCTCGGCAGTCGGTTCGTTGATATACGGCTCGTCAAGCTCAACGCCGTTCACCAGGACTCTGTGCGCCGCGAAGTCGATATTTATCTCCTGCCCCTCTGTCGCGATTACGCGCTTGACGAGAGGCACCTCACCGAAGCTGCTGGCTTTTATTATGACGATATCGCCGTATTTCGGGGTGTATAAAACGCCCGTCATCAGTACCCTGTCGGTATTCAGCAAGGTTTGTTTCATCGAATTGCCCTCCACGGTGATTTGCCGTCCGATGAATATAAACGCCATAATCACTGCGAGCAGCGCGGAAACAAGGCACTGCACCCAATCAAATATTTCAAGGTGAACGCGCACAGGGGTTTTTTGCTTTTCGCCGTCTGTTCCTTCGGCGTCCGTGCTATTGCCGTCTCCGCTGCAGTCGGTATTTTCATTTGCGGCGTCGTCGTGAATTTCATCCGCAGCTTCGCCGGTGCTTTCGATGGATGAAATGCCCGCGGCAACAGAGCCGTCATCAACGGCTTCTACGTTTCCGCGGGCAAATAAATCCTCTATAAATTCACGGCTGCCTTCGGAGCTATAAAGCCCGTCCGGGTCCCGTTTGTCCGTTTTTTTAACCACGGCGGGTTATATTCTCTCCTTAACCTTCGCCCTCTTACCAACGCGACCGCGCAGATAATAAAGCTTCGCGCGCCGCACTCTGCCGCGGCGAACCGTCTCAACCGATACGATGGTCGGTGAGTGTACGGGGAATACCTTTTCGCATCCGACGTTGTAGGATACGCGGCGGACGGTGATCGTCTCGTTTATTCCGCCGTGCTTTTTGGCGATAATTGTGCCCTCAAACGCCTGTGTGCGCTCGCGGCTGCCCTCTTTTACGCGCACAGTGACGCGGACAGTGTCGCCGACGTTCATCTGCGGCAGCTCAGGCTTCATGTACCGCTCTCCGAGAATTTTTACTAAATCCATTGCAATTACTCCATTTCAATAAGGCGTTCGTGCCACGTTTAAGCATCGGGTCAGAGGACCGCCCGTAGTCAAGCGATGATTATAGCACGCTTTTAAATAAAACGCAAGTGTTTTCGGGAAAAATTTTGGATTTTTTCTTCTTCAATTAACCCGAGAACCTCCGCTGCCGCCAAACCCCTTGCAATTCTAAGACTTTTCGCTGTCCAAGCCGCCAAACCCTTAATTCTTTCTTAATTTATCCCTTCCCTCCGTTATTTTCACTAAAAGCCCTTTACTTTTTATTCGATATGCTGTACAATGCCCTGCGTACAAAAGGAGGTTTTTTTATGTTTCACAGCATCCTATTTCCGGACGCGGCTTCTGAGACAGAGTGGAATCGCTCGGAACCGGAGTGCTTTAAGGACCTGAACTTGGATCAGGTTCTGGGGCGTATCGCCTATAAACGAAAGGATTTTGGTCTTGCGGAATTTTTCTATACACCACTGCGTGACCCGAAAGCCATCGTCTATAGGCAGGAGATCATGCGCGAGCTTGAGGACCCCGCTCTGCGCACCGCGTTTGAGGGGTTTTCCGCCGCGATTTATGCTCTCAAAAACACTATGGCGGACATTATGGACTCCCTGCTATCCGGCAACAGAAGCTACGACAACTATCTGACACGCGGGCGCGTGATGGACTGCGCCGACTGGTATTCCTTTGAGGTCGGTCGGCTTGCCGGTGCGCTGCGCGGGCGCGAGCTGCGCTCTGATGGTCTGCGCAGCTTTGCCGAGTATCTGCTTGCTTATATCGAGTCCGAATCCTTTAAGCTGCTTGGCGAGCGCGTGAAAAAGCTGCGTGAAGCGTTTTCAAAAATCGAGTTCTGTATGTTCCTCAGCGGCAGCACAAAGGGGCTTTCAAACGGCATCCTGCGCGTCAGCGTCCAGCGGTATGAGGGTCAGCCCAGCCACGCCGAGGAGCTGCTACGCTGCTTTGATAAATTTAAGCAGGGTGAGACAAGCGGCTATGAGCGCTCGCTTCCCGAAATCCCCGGCAATACAGAGATTGAAACACGCCTGCTTGATATTTTGGCGTCGCTTTTCACAGAGGAATACGGCGACCTGAACGACTTCTGCCGCAAGCACATCGGCTTTGTGGACAACATTTTAGCGCGCTTTTCACGCGAGATTCAATTCTATCTAAGCTGGCATGAATGTGTTGAAGACACCACGCGCCACGGGCTGAGCTTCTGCTATCCGACGGTTTCGGAAACGCGCACCCACGTTTACGCCTACGGCTGCTATGACCTTGCGCTGGCGAAAAACATCGAATCCGAAATCATTACGAACGATTTTGAAATCAACGCGCCGGAGCACATCATCGTAATTACAGGTCCGAATCAGGGCGGAAAGACAACCTTCTCCCGCGCCTTCGGTCAGGTGCATTATTTCGCCTGCCTGGGACTCAGCGTCCCGGCGCGAGAGGCGTCGCTGTTCATCTTCGATAAAATCCTTACCCACCACGGACGCGAGGAGGACGTCACCCAGCAGAACGGTCAGCTCCGCGACGATCTTATCCGTCTGCGCGATTTGCTGGAGAAAGCCACGGACAAGAGCATAATTCTTGTAAACGAAATTCTTGCCTCCACAACGCTCAGCGACGCTATGCTGCTGGGCGGATATATGATGGATACCTTCTCAAAGCTGGGCGCCATTGTCCTATGCGTCACCTTCCTTGACGAGCTGGCGCGGCACGGTCCCGAAACCTTCAGTATGGCGGGACTGATAAACGAGGATGACCCCTCTAAGCGTACATACAAGATTGTGCGGAAGCCTCCGAACGGTCTTGCCTACGCGGAACACATCGCTAATAAATATGGATTAAGCTATGAAAAGCTGTGCGGGAGGATTGCGAAATGAGAGCAAATTTAATGTTCCGTGATCGGGATTTTAACGTATCCGCGCCGAAATGCTTCGGCAGCGGCGCGCTCTCCGCAGATTTAGAGCTGCGGCACGTTATAAAAAAGATGGCGCGCGAGGACGAATATGTTCAAGAGGCGTGCGAGGCTGCGCTGTTCACCCCGCTTGTCTCGGCTGACGAAATCAGCTTCAGGCAGGAGAATCTGCGCGACGCGCTCCGCAACCCCGAGCATGTCCGCGTGATGTATGACATCCTGGTGGAAACGCGCGACCGTCAAAAAAAATCCTTGCAATTCCTTTCATCCTCCGTGGCGCTCTCCGATTCGCTGAACGCCGCCGCCGGACTGCTGCGTATTTTTACAGAGACGCTTACGTCCTTGCGCGGCTTCGCGGAGGACGGCTCAAAGGTGTTTTCGTCAGAGGGCTTTTCCGCCCTGATGAAGATGCTGAAAACAGAGCTGAACGACGAATTTTTATCCCAAGTGCGCGCGCACCTGAAGGAGCTGCGCGATCAGGAGGAAAGACTAATCAGCGCGCGGCTGGGTCCCACGGGCTGCGCCACAGGCTATGTGCTGCGCCGTAAGAATAAGCTCGGGCTGTTTGCGCGTATGCGCCTTGGGCCCAGCTTCACCGTTAAAGAGGGCGACACGGACGGCATGGCGGATATGGACAACAGGCTTGACCGCGCCATTGCCGACACGGTCAGCGTACTCAGCCGCGTTGTGCGGTATATTGAGGATTTCTTTGACATGATGCGGCGCGAGCTTGCCTTTTACATCGGCTGCTTGAATCTTCATGAATACCTGACCGAAAAAGGCGCGCCTGTTTGCATTCCGGAGCTGCTGCCCAAGGATCGCGAAAACCGCTCGTGGAAAAATCTTTTTGACATCAGCCTTGTTATCATGCGCGACGCCTCTGTGACTGGCAACGACCTTGACGCCTCCAATAAGCGTCTGTATATCATCACCGGTGCCAACCAGGGCGGAAAGTCCACATTCCTGCGCTCCTTCGGACAGGCGCAGCTTATGGCGCAGTGCGGAATGCCCGTCGGCGCCGAAAGCTTCACCGCGCCCGTGCGCGACGGAATCTTCACGCACTTCAAAAAGGAAGAGGACGCAAGCATGAAGAGCGGCAAGCTTGACGAGGAAATGGACAGAATGAGCCAGATTGCCGACAGGCTGCGCCCCGGCTCGCTGGTGATTTTCAACGAATCCTTCGCCTCCACGAACGAGCGCGAAGGCTCAGAGATTCACCGCCAGATTTCAAAGGCGCTCACCGAAAACGGCGTCGAGGTTTTCTCCGTTTCGCACCTGTACACCTATTCTGCGGCGTTCAGCGGCGACCAACTTACGCAATTCCTGCGCGCCGAGCGTCTTGACGGCGGTGCGCGCACATTTAAGGTTGTCCCCGGCGAGCCGCTTGAAACGGCGTTCGGCGAGGACATTTACCGCGAGCTGTTTGCATAAAGCACAAATCCCCGGCTTGCCGAGATACTCTCGGAGCTGAAATTACCGCACATTTCCGGCAAAACGTGGACGACGGACGCGGTGTACCGCGAAACACGGCGCAATATGCAGCTGCGTAAGGCGGAAGGTTTCCTCACGGTTGAAATGGAGTGCGCATCAATCATGGCGGCTGCGCAATTCATAGGCGTTCCATGTTATCAGTTTTTATATAAGGTGATGAGCGGGATACTTGTGCCGGACGGCGGGACATGCGAGGTGATGGGCTATCGGTCTCGACGCGCCGAGCAAGCTCGCCGTGCGCCGGTTCATACGCGAAATAAACGCCGAGACAAAGGTCACGGTGATACTCACAACGCACGATATGAACGACATCGAAGCGCTGACCGATCGCGTGATTCTCATCGGCAAGGGGCGCATACTCCACGACGGCTCCTTCGCCGAAATTCGCGGCAAGCACGGCGATACGACGACGACGGAAGAAGTAATCGCCGCATTATATCAGGCGCATAATCTGTGAGCAAATTTGCCGCGTATACTGAGATGACGCGCGGCGAAACCCGTCGCGTATTTTTCCGTCATTAATTAATGAGAGGTGTGCTTCGTGTTATGGACGACAGCGAAATAATAGAGCTTTATTGGGCGCGTTCTGAAACAGCGCTCCGCGAGACGGAACGCAAATACGCGAAGCAATGTCACAGCGTCGCGTACAATATCTTAAAAAACCGCGAGGACGCCGAGGAATGCGTGAACGACACTCTGGAGCGTGCGTGGAACGCCATTCCCCCCGCGCGACCGGAGAAGCTCGCAGCGTTTCTTCTGAAAATCACGCGAAACCTCTCGCTTGACCGCTATGACGCGGCGCACGCGCAAAAACGCGGCTCCGGAAGCGTCGCCGCAGCGATTGACGAGCTTGCGGAGTGCTTGCCGGACGCATCCGCCAATCCGGACGCCATACTTGAAGGCTCTGATATCACAGCGGCGCTGAACGCCTTTCTCAGTACACTCTCACCTGAAACGCGCCGCGTGTTTATGCGCCGGTATTGGTTCGCCGACAGCATAAATGACATCGCGCAGGGCTATGGTCTTGCGGAAGCCAAGGTCAAGTCTATACTGTTCCGCGCGCGAAAAAAATTGAAATCCGACCTTGATAAGGAGGGCATCATCGTATGAAAGCCAATAATATATTCACAGCGCTGGGCGGCGTTGAGGATCGCTATATCGAGGAAGCCGCCGTCGCGGCGCGCTCCCCCGCCTCCCCTGCTCCGCGCTGGATGATATATGCGCGCCGTCTTGTCCCGATGGCGGCGTGCCTCGTCATACTTGCGGCTTCGGCGCTTATTCTAATCCATAGAACGGCAAATAACGGCGGCGGTGCGCCCGACACCGGAGAGATGATTGCCGGGGATAGAAAAGAGATAGCCGCCAATGTTGGGCGCGTATCGACGGACGTTCCTCCGCAGCAAGCGCCGGAGCCTGCGAACCCCGAGCCGGGCGGCAGCGTAAAATATGACAACGAAGCGGTCGATCACGGCTATGCTGCCGCAGGGAATGCCTCCCCGGAGCTTGAGTTTGAGATAGTCCAAGCCATGCCCGGCGACGCCGCAATGAGCATTGAAGCGCTCACTCTTGACGCCGCGCGCGCCATTCCGACCCTAGGCGCGTATATACCGCAAAGCATACCGAACGGCTTCATCTTTGAAAGCGCGCACCGGGCTGACAATGTTCTCTCTGTACACTGGAGCCACTCCTATGACTACATCGAGCTTCACATCTCCGACCTCACCGTCACGCAGTCGCGCGAGCATATGCTCCCCGACGCTATACAATCCGGGGAATTGTCGCTTGAACTTATCACCGCGCGAACATACACCTCCACGGAGAGCGGCGTCGATGCGGGCAAATGGATGGCGCGCTTTTCTGTCCTGTACGGAAACGTTCTTGTAGAGGTGAGCTCCAAGGGCGTCTCGCCGGAGGCGCTGCTTGATATGCTTGAATTTGATATACCCGGATAGGCGGTCTTGACACGCCGCCCCGAATGCTGTAGTATATCGTCACAACATATAAAATTCCCGTTTATTTGGAGAGCTTATGAAAATTCCGACGAAAACACGGCACGCGCTGCGCATGATGCTTGACCTTGCCCTGCGCCGCGGAGATGGCTTTGTCAGCCTCCGCGAGGTGGCACAGCGTATGGATGTCTCAAAGACGTATCTGGAGCAAATTGTGCTGCAGCTGAACAAAACCGGCTTGCTGGTCACCGCGCGCGGTGCGCAGGGTGGATATATGCTGGCGCGTACCGCCGACAAATGCACCGTCGGCGACATTCTGCGCGCGATGGACGGCGGCGTGTTCGTATTCCCCGCGGACGGCTCCGAGCCCTCAGGTGACGCTCTTGCCGTTATGGCGGACAGCGTGTGGGCGGAGCTTGAAGGCGTCATCACGCGTCATCTGGACAGCGTGACGCTGCAGGATATTTTTGACCGCAATCAAGCCTATTCGGGGTTTGATTACAGCATTTAATATGCAAAAATGAAGCAGTCCTTTGTCAGGCGGTTCATTTCTCCCTTTTTCGGGCGCGCCCTTGATTTGCGCGTCCGGCTGTTTAATATTCTGGCGACTGCGGGTGTTTTCGTCAGCCTTATATCGGCGGTGGCGGCGGGGACTAATGGCGAGGGCGCTGTCAATGTTTTGCTCAGTCTGCTCGCCGGGGCGTCGGCTGTCGCTTTAATCGTCTATGCCTCGCGCAGCGGGCGCTATCAGCTTTGCTATGGCATAACAATTGTTCTCATCTTTTTTATCCTTTTCCCGCTGGTCTTTTTTATGGGCGGCGGGATTGATTCGTCTGTCCCCTTTTATTTTATCTTCGCCGTTTTGTTCACCATCTCTATGCTGGACGGCAAAAAGGGGCTTATTATGGCGGCGGCGGAGCTTGCTGTGTATATCGCGCTGTTCGCCGTCGAGTGGCGCTTTCCCGACGCGGTGACAACGCTGCCGTCGAAAAACGCCGTTGTGGCGGATAAAATCATCGGGCTGGCTGCGGTCAGCGTCGCCTTGGGCGTGACGATGTATCTGCACTTTCGCTCATATATCGCCTTGCACCGCAGGCTGGACGAGCAAAACGCCGTCCT
>JAIRRO010000139.1 GCA_031255955.1 Oscillospiraceae bacterium | reverse complement strand
GATTTCGGCGTGTCCTCTCCGCAGCTTGACACAGCACAGCGGGGATTTTCATACACACACACGGCGCCGCTGGATATGCGGATGAATACACAGGAAGCGCTGACAGCGCGAACGATTGTAAACGAATGGAGCGAGGAGGAGCTGACACGAATACTTTTCGAATACGGAGAAGAGCGCTACGCGCGGCGTATCGCCTCCGCGATTATAAAGCGCCGGGCATCGCGGAGCATTGAAACAACAGACGAGCTTACAGACATTATTCGCTCCGCGATGCCGGGGGCGGCGCTGCGGGAGAAGCAGCATCCGGCGCGGCGAACGTATCAGGCGATCAGAATCGCCGTCAATGATGAGCTGGGAGAGATAGAGCGGCTGCTTGCCGCGGTGCCAAATGTACTAAGCCCCGGGGGCAGAGCGGCGTTTATCAGCTTTCATTCCTTAGAAGACCGCGCGGTGAAAACGGCGTTTCGGGCGTGGACGGACGGGTGCCGCTGCCCGCGTAACATTCCCAAATGCGTCTGCGGCTTCACACCCACGATGAAGATAATCACCAAAAAGCCCACCATCCCCGACGACGCGGAGATACGCGAAAACCCCCGCGCAAGAAGCGCAAAGCTGAGAATCGCCGAACGGATAGAGCAATAACCGGCGAACAAAAAATAACGAGAAAACAATGAGAGAACAACGAGGAGAGAACACCAATGGCGGCTTCGGCGCTGAGAAATGAGAGCTATATATACGCGGACGCGCTGCCACTGCCGGTGGAGGCGCCCGCGCCGCGCGTAAACACGACGGCGGACGCGATAGCGAAGCCGCGCGAGCTGACAAGACCGCGCGTGTCGTTTTTTTCTGTGCTGGGCTTTGTGTTCATCGCCTCGCTTGCCGTGGCTTGTATGCTTTCGCATATCGAGCTGACGCGCATATCGGCGGATATTACGGGTGTGCGCGGTCTGGCGCCGAAGATAAAGCCAAAAACGGGCATTGCGGAAAAGCTGAGCGAACGCCGCGAACAGAACAACGCACTGCGCGTGGAATACGAACGCGCGTTTGACCTGAAGGAAATTGAGCGCTACGCCATTGAAGAGCTCGGCATGGTGCGCCCGCAGACGCCGGAAACGCGCTCTGTCGGGATAACGCCCGCGGACAAGGCGGTGGTTCCGGCAACAGAGAGGAACAAAGGCGGCGCCGCGGGGCTATTGGATTCGATATTGGAATACTTCAGATAGTGTGTCCATATATTCTTGAAAAGAACGGAGAGTGAACAGCGCGGTGAAGAAAAAAGGCGTAGTCAAGACAGAGCAGACGGGGGCGGTGGTAAGCCGCGTATTCGTTCTGCTTTTGATGTTCGGCGTCGCCGCCTTCGGCGCGCTGGCATGGAAGCTGTTTGATATTCAAGTCAGCCGCCACGGTGAACTGCAAGCCAAGGCGATAGAGCAGCAAACGCGCGAATCCGTCGTCAGGGCGTCGCGCGGGACGATATATGACATAAACGGCAAGGCGCTTGCGGTGTCGGCGACAGCCGAAACGGTATATATAGACCCGTATATGCTAAAGCTGAACGGCGAGGATGCGTTTGCGATAGCCACAAGACTCTCGGAGCTGCTGGGCGTTGAGCGGGGAAGTATTCTTACGAAATTTGAAAACACGAAGCAGCGCGGACTGCCGATAAAACGCAAAATCGAGGGTGAGGAAGCCGCCGCCGTGCGGCAATACATCGTGGACGGCAAGCTGACAAGCGTGTATCTCGCGGAGGATTCGAAGCGCTATTATCCGCAAAGCTCGCTGGCAAGCAGCGTTATTGGCTTTGTCGGCACGGATAATTACGGGCTAGAGGGGCTTGAAGCCAAATATGACGGCTATCTGACCGGAACGGACGGCAGGGTGGTGCGCCTGAAAAACGTTGCGGGGACGGATATGCTGTTTTCCGACTACGAAAATTATTTTGACGCCGAAAACGGCTGCGATATTACGCTTACGATAGATTCAACGATACAGTATTACCTCGAAAAGCACCTGAAGCAAGCCGTTGCGGACTTCAACGCGCGCGCAGGCGCGGCTGCCATCGCGATGGATCCGAAAACAGGCGCAATTTTGGGTATGGTGAGTCTCGGGAACTATGATCTCAACGCGCCGTTTGACGTCAGCGCAGAGGTTATGGAATCGCTTGCGGGGCTTGAGGGCAGCGAGTATTCCGACGCGCTGGCGGCAGCCAGACAGCTCCAGTGGCGAAACAAGGCGATTTCGGACACATACGAGCCCGGCTCCGTTTTCAAGATTATGACGCTTGCGATGGCGCTTGAAGAGGGCTTGGTGAACGAGAGCTCCACCTTCTTCTGCGGCGGGCAGCTGGACGGCGTACCGGGACGCACAGGCGCGCCGTATCACTGCTGGAAAACAGCGGGGCACGGACAGCAAACACTCACAGAGGCGGTGCAAAACTCTTGCAACGTCGCGTTTATCAATATCGGACTGCGCGTCGGCGCGGAGGCGTTTTACAAGTACGTCGAGGCGTTTGGATTCTTCAACAAAACGGGCGTTGACCTCTCGGGCGAATCCGCAAGCATTTGGTGGACGCCTGAAGTTTTCAAGGAAGAAGATAACAAAACCCAGCTGGCGTCGGCGTCCTTCGGACAGACATTTAATATCACGCCGATTCAGCTGATCACAGCGGTATCCGCTGTGATAAACGGCGGGAATATGTACACGCCGCATATAGTGAAAACGGTGACGGACGCCAACGGCGGGATTGTTATGAACGCCGAGCCAAGCCCCGTGCGGCAGGTGGTCAGCGAAAAAACCTCTGAAACGGTGAGAGAAATTTTAGAGAATGTCGTCAGCCACGGAACGGGCGGGAACGCTTATGTAGAGGGTTATCGCGTCGGGGGCAAGACCGGTACAACCACCGACACAGTGAAGGAAGCCAACGAGGGTGTGCGCGAATACAAGGTTTCGTTCTGCGGCGCGGCGCCGATGGACGACCCGCGGCTTGTGGTGCTTGTATTATTAGATAATCCGCCGCCCATCGAGGAAACGGGGATTTACGTCAGCGGAGGGAATATGGCGGCGCCCGTCGTGGGGCGGATTATGTCAGAGGCGCTGCCGTATCTCGGCGTGGTGCCGCATTATACGGAGGAGGAAGCCGGTCAGCTTAATGTCTCGGTGCCGCGTTTAGAGGGCAAGAGTGAGCAGGAAGCCGCCGCGCTTTTAGATAAAACGGGGCTGGCTTACAGGATAGTGGGCGATGGCGCGAGCGTCACGGATCAGCTGCCCGCGCCGAACGCGTCTGTTTCGCCGGGGACAAAGGTGATTATCTATCTCGGCGGGCAGCGCCCGGATATAGAGGACATCATAGTGCCGTCACTGATGGGACTGTCATACAGCGACGCCAAGAGGGCACTGGAAAACGCGGGACTGTTCATCAGAAGCGTGGGCGTCCCGGCGCATGTGTCGGGCGCCGCCGTGTCGGTGCAATCCGTGCAGGCGGGGAATAAAGCTCCGCCCGGGGCGGTGATAGAGGTCACGCTTATAGACAAGAGTATTCAAGGGCAGTATTGATTTTTGGCGCAACGCGCGGTGCGAAGGGAGGAACAGCGGTGAAGCTGGCTGAAATATTAAACGGAATAGAGCTTTGCGATGGTACGCCGAAGGGCGCGTCGGATATTGAAATTACATCCGTATGCGTCGATTCGCGCCGCCTTGAGCCTGGCTGTCTCTTCATCGCGTTGCGCGGCACGCGGAGCGACGGGCACGATTATATCGCGCGGGCGGCGCAGGGCGGCGCTGCCTTTGTGCTGTGCGAGGTTTTGCTTGAAAAGGAGATCAATGTTCCATACGCCATTACAACCGATACGCAAGCGGCGCTGGCTTTGGCGGCTGCGAATTTTTACGGTAAGCCTGCCGAAAAAATGAAAATAATCGGCGTCACGGGGACAAACGGCAAAACGACAGTGACGCATTTAGTAAAGCGGATGCTTGAGGATTTAACGGGAAAGCCTGCGGGCATTATCGGCACAATCGGCGATATGCTGGGGGATGAGCCGCTTGGGATAGACCGCGAGGCGCTTACAACGCCGCAGCCGATAGAGCTGCATAGGCTGTTTGCCGAAATGCTGAAAAAGGGCTGTGAATACGTCGTTATGGAGGTGTCCTCACACGCGCTTGAACAAAAGCGCGTCGCCGGTATCACGTTTACGGTTGGTGTGTTCACCAATCTCACGCGTGACCACCTTGATTTTCACGGCAGCATGGAGGAATATGCGCGTGTCAAAGCGCTGCTGTTCGCGCAGTCCCGCAGCGGCATAGTAAACGCGGACGATAACGCGGCGGCGGAGCTTATCCTGCAAGCGAAATGCGATATCAGCACATATTCCGCGAAGAGCGACGCGGGGGATTTGGTTGCACGGCAGATTAAGCTGCTGCCGGGCAAGGTTGAATTTTGCGCGTTAATGATTGGCGAGATTGAGCGAACGGAGCTTGGTATTCCGGGGCTATTCTCCGTTTATAACGCGCTGGCGGCGATGCTTACCCTAAAGCTCTTAGGCTTTGAGCTGCCCGCGGCTGCCTCCGCGCTCGCGCGGTGCGCGGGTGTGCCGGGGCGCGCGGAAGCCGTTCCCACAGGGCGGGATTTTACAGTGCTTATCGATTACGCCCACACGCCCGACGCGCTGGAGAACATCATAAAAGCGGTGAGGGAGGGCGCCGAGGGGCGCGTTGTGACGCTGTTCGGCTGCGGCGGCGACAGGGACAAGACAAAACGTCCGATAATGGGCGAGATTGCCGCGCGCCTGTCCGATTATGTCGTTGTCACCTCTGACAATCCGCGCACAGAGCCGCCGGACGAGATAATAAACGCCATTCTATCCGGTATGGCGGACACGAAAACGCCCTACGCCGTGATAGAAAGTCGCCGCGAAGCGATAGCGTGGGCGGTGCGGAGCCTGTCGCAGGGCGATACGCTTATTCTTGCCGGTAAGGGTCACGAGCTGTATCAGCAGATAGGAAACGAGAAATTTGATTTTGATGAGCGGAAAATAGTCGCCGAGGCGATTGCAGCCGCGGAAGGGGGCGGGGCGCAGTGAGCTTACTGATAACGTCGTTTGCCGTAGCGTTCGCGGTGACGGTGGTGATAACAATTATCATCCTGCCTGTTTTGCGGCGAATGAAAGCCGGACAGGCGATAAGGTCAGACGGACCGCAAAGCCATCTCTCTAAGCAGGGTACGCCGACCTTCGGCGGAGTGACCTTTATCACGGCGATAACGATTGTCAGCCTCACCGTGGGGCTTCCCGCGCTGCGTAGCGGGGATTACACCGCGCTGCTGCCGCTCGCGCTGGCGCTAGTTTATGGTGTAATCGGATTCATTGATGATTTTGAAAAGCAGAAAAAGAAGCAAAATCTCGGACTTACGGCGGCGCAGAAATTTTTGCTGCAGCTTGTCATCGCCGTGGTTTTTGTGTTGCTTGTGCGGCTGTCCGGAAATCTTACACCTAATCTTTACATACCGTTTGTGAACATCTCAATACCTCTGCCGGAGCCGCTTTATCTGGCGTTCGCGGCGTTTGTGATTGTCGCGGAGGTGAATGGCGCGAACCTGACGGACGGCGCTGATGGGCTGCTATCCGGTGTGACCATCCCCATTGCCGTGTGCTGCGCCGCCATCAGTATGCTGGGCGCTAAGGCCTCGGGCGCGGGCGTATATTCCAGCGCGCTGGCGGGTGGATTGGTTGGCTTTTTGGTGTTTAATATGCACCCGGCAAAGGTGTTTATGGGCGATACGGGCGCGCAATTTATCGGCGGGTCTGTCGCGGCGCTCGCGTTTGTGCTTGATATGCCGCTTGTTTTGATTACGCTTGCCTTTGTGTATTTCGTGGAGGCGCTGTCGGATGTCATTCAGGTCGGGTGGTTCAAGATATCCGGCGGGAAGCGCGTATTTCGTATGGCGCCCATACATCATCACTTTGAGCTGGGCGGATGGAACGAACGCAAGCTGTTTTTCGTGTTTACGGCTGTTTCAATATTGTTCGCGGTTATTTCGTTTTTCGCCGTGCGGCAGAGGTATTTGATATGAAGGGGGTGAGACTCGGTGGCTAAGATGAAATATGCGGACGCGCGAGCCGCTGAGAGGCGGCGCGGCGCTGTGCTTGCGGAGACAGAGGAATTTGCTTCTATTGAAAAGCGCGGGCGTATGGATCTGCCGTTTTTGCTGCTGGTGCTGATCCTGCTCAGCATCGGCGTTGTAATGGTGCTGTCCGCAAGCTACGCCAGCGCGTATTACGAATACGGGAATCCGACGCGGTATTTTACCCGGCAGCTGGCTTTTGCAGTGTTGGGGGCTGCGGGGATGATTCTGGTGGCGCGCTTTACGAATATGACGTTTGTCCGCCGGTTCTCAATGATGGCGCTGATGATCTCCATTGGGCTGCTTGTGCTGGTGCTTTTTGTGGGCAGCGTGCGCAACGGGGCGCGGCGCTGGTTTGATATTGAAATCACAACCATTCAACCCTCGGAGATTGCGAAGATGGGCATCATCCTCGCGTTTTCCGTAATGATGTGCAAGTACGGGGACGCCTTGCGGAAGCTGAAAAAGAGTACGATGCGCAGATTTATATGGGCGTTTGTGCCGTTTGCTCTGGTGCTGGGAATTGTCGTTATTCTGCTGGCTCTTGAGCCGCACAAATCCGCAGCGCTGATTATTGTGGCGATTGCTGCCGTTGTGATGTTCGCGGGGGGCTTGGATATCAGGCTGTGCTTTGCGGCAATTGTCGTCGCGCTTATCGCGGCTGTCATAATAGTCGGGATGGCGGAAAGCAGCTATGCAACTATCGTGGAAACAGGCGGCGGGGACTATGCCTTCCGCAGAATTGTGTTCTGGCTGCATCCGGAGGCAGAGCCGACGCGCGGAGGCTATCAGGTGCTGCAATCGCTGTACGCCATTGGCTCCGGTGGACTGACAGGGCTGGGACTCGGGCAAAGCCGTCAGAAATATTTATATCTTCCGGAGGAGCACAACGACTATATCTTTGCCATCGTCTGCGAGGAGCTGGGATATATCGGCGCTCTGCTGATACTTGCGCTTTTCGCGCTGCTCATAATCCGCGGCTTTTGGATAGCGATGCACGCTCGCGGAAGGTTTGAGGCGCTTGTGGCAACGGGCATCACGGGGATGCTCGCCATTCAGGTGTTTTTGAACATTTCCGTCGTGACGAATCTGCTGCCCTGCACGGGGATATCACTGCCGTTTTTCAGCTATGGCGGCTCTGCGCTTCTAATGCAGCTCGCGGAGATGGGGATTATTCTCGCCATTTCGCGCGATATGCCGATTACAAAGGCGGGGTGACGATATGAAATTTTTGATTGCCGCCGGCGGCACAGCCGGACATGTGAATCCAGCGATAGCGACAGCCGACGCGCTGCGAAAATTACTGCCGGGGTGCGAAATAATGTTCGTCGGCGCGGGCAGAAAAATCGAAAACAGGCTTGTCCCGCAGGCGGGATATGAGATAGCCAACATCGAAATGAGCGGACTGCGCCGCGGCTTCTCCCCGAAAAAGCTGGGGCAGAACCTGCGCGCGGCGGCGATGCTGATAACGGCGTCGCGGCGTGCTGAAAGGCTCATAACATCGTTTGCGCCGGACGCGGCAATCGGCACGGGGGGATACATATGCTATCCCGTGCTTAAAGCGGCGGCAAAAGCCGGCATCCCAACCGTAATGCACGAATCGAACGCCGAGCCGGGACTTACAACCAGAATGTTATCCGGCATCGTTTCGCGCGTGTTCACAGCCTTTCCCGGGTATGAAGCGAAATACAAGGATCCCGCGCGCGTCACGGCGATAGGAACGCCTGTCAGAGAGAGCTTTATCGGATACACGCGCTTTGACGCGCGCCGTGAGCTGTCAATCCCGACGGACGAGGATGTTGTTGTGTCCTTCATGGGCTCTCTCGGAGCCTCCGGAATGAACGAGCGTATGAAAGCGTTTCTCACGAGAAATGCCCGGGAAAAATTGGTGGGGCGCGGGTTCCGGCATATTCATGCCGCCGGAAGCGAAGCCGCCGCCGAGGAGCTTAAAAAAGCCGTCTCATCCGACGGGAAACCGCCGGAGTTTATTGATATTCGCGCGTATATTGACGATATGCCGAGGGTTATGGCAAGCGCCGACCTTGTGCTGTGCCGCGCCGGTGGCTCCACCCTAGCTGAGCTTTCCGCGATGGGCAGAGCGGCGGTGCTGGTGCCAAGTCCCTATGTCGCCAATGACGAGCAGACGGAAAACGCGCGCGCAATGTGCGAAAACGGCGGAGCCGTTACGCTTTGCGAGAGCGACGCCACAGGGGACTCGCTCTTTGAGGCTGTCAGCGAGCTGTTGCGCGGCAAAGAAAAATTAAAAGAAATGGAGGTGATGCAGCAAAGGCTTGGTTCGCCCACAGCGGCGGCGCGGCTGGCGGAGGAAATAGTGGCGCTGTTGTAGGCGCGGGCTTTGTAACAGTATCCGCGCGCGCGTCATAATATGCCGTATGACATAAAGGGCTTTTGGGGGTAGTCATATGAGCATATTAAAGATAAACGGCGGGCGGGAGCTACGGGGCAGAGCGCGAATACAAGGGGCAAAAAACAGCGTGCTGCCGATTCTCGCGGCGTCACTTCTCGCGGACGGGGAAACCGTCATACATAATTGTCCAAAGCTGTCCGACGTCGAGGCGGCGTCAAAAATACTAAAGCATCTGGGATGCTCCGCCAAACGCGATGGCGACGCTGTTACAGTGAATTCCACGGGCTTATCGCGCCTTGATATTCCGCACGGACTAATGCGTGAGATGCGCAGCTCCGTGATATTCCTTGGGGCGATGCTTGCCCGCGGGGGAGAGGCGACGCTTTCACTGCCGGGCGGCTGCGAGCTGGGACCAAGACCGATAGATTTGCATCTTATGGCTCTGCGCGAGCTGGGCGCCGATATAACAGAGGAAGGCGGCAGCATTATATGCCGCGCGTCGCGACTGCGCGGTCGGCGTGTAAACCTCAGCTTTCCCAGCGTCGGAGCCACAGAAAACACGATGCTGGCGGCAAGCCTTGCCGACGGAACCACCATCATCACGAACGCGGCGCGCGAGCCGGAAATCTGGGATCTGCAATCATATCTCAGAACGCTCGGCGTAAACGTCAGCGGTGCCGGAACGCCGACGGTGACGGTCGAGGGGACAAAAATCCGCGCGGACGTATCGCACAGCATCATCCCGGACCGTATAGCAGCGGCGACGTATCTCGCCGCGGCGGCGGTGACAAAAAGCGAGGTTGAGCTCACGGGGGTAATCCCAAAGCATCTCGCAACCGTGACAGAGGCAATACGCGAAATGGGCTGCGATGTGCGATCGGGACGCGAAACGCTGCACATAAGCTCCGACGGACGCCTGCGCGCGCCGAAGCCTATAGTCACGGAACCGCACCCCGGCTTTCCGACGGACGCCCAGCCCCAGATTATGGCGGCGGCGCTGAGGGCGCGCGGCACCACGGCGTTTGTAGAAAACATCTTTGAAAACAGATACAGACACGTGGGTGAGCTGCGACGATTAGGCGCTGAAATCAAGATAGAGGGGCGCGTAGCGATGGTGACAGGGGTGGAAAAGCTCACGGGGGCGCCCGTCACGGCAACGGATCTGCGCGGCGGCGCGGCGCTTGTGATAGCGGCGCTGGGCGCAGAGGGAGTAACCGAAATTTCAGGACTGCACCATATCGACAGGGGATATGACGGACTGGAGAACACACTACGCTCAATAGGAGCGGACATCGAACGGATTTAACGCGAATTATTCACGGCAGGCGCGGCACACATACACAAGAGAGGGGTTCAGCGATGGCGAACACAAACAGGAAATCGGGACGGCGTCGCCGCGGGGCGGCGGTGTACGCGCCGGTAGCGGCGTTGCTTGTGCTGTTTATTATCATATTCGGCATAAGCGTATTTTTCCGCGTAGAGCGAATAGAGGTGACGGGCAACCGACGATATACCGCGGACGAGGTTATATCGGCGTCCGGCATAGAAATGGGCGACAACCTCTTTTTTATCGACGTGGACGCCGCCGCGCTTCGCATAAGAGGGGCGATGCCATATGTCGCGCTGGTGCGCATCGAACGCCGCGCGCCCGACTCCGCGATTATCGCCATCACAGAGAGCCGCGCGATTGCCGCCGTCGCGGAGGGGGGGAGCTTCTGGAAGATAGATGAGAAGGGACGCGCGCTTGAAAGAACCGATTTCGGGGGAACCGCGGGACTGATACGAGTGACGGGATTTTCGCCGAGCACCCCGCGTGAAGGTGAGCAGATAGAGGTTGAGGAGAGCTATGAAACGCAAAAGGGCTTTCTTCTTGATGTGCTGTCGGCGATCGTAAGCCGCGGCGTCGCGGAGGATATATCAAATTTGGACGTTGCGAATATAAGCGCCATTACGTTTACATACAAGGGCGCCGTCAGGGTAAATATCGGCGGCGGAGACAACGCGATGTACAAATTGGAACAGGTTTTCGCGCAGCTGGAAAAGGGAGAACCGGACTTCCGCGGCAGCGTTGAAATAAGCAAGGACGGGAAAATTCACGTCATTCCCGAATAAAAATGCGAGAAATTGTGTTTTTTTCGCATTTATCTATTGACCGCGCGCGGTTTTAGTTATACAATATGTGAAATTACGTGTCCGTATGCCTGATATATATTTTCAAAAGGGCGGACACGGGCTAATTTGGAGGTTAGAATTATGTCGCCTTATGAAATGGATATGGAAACGGGACCGGATAACGTAGTCACAATAAAAGTGATCGGAGTCGGCGGAGCCGGGAATAACGCCGTGGCTAGAATGGTGAGCCAAGGCATGACGGGCGTTGAGTTTATCGTTATGAACACGGACAAGCCTGCGCTGGCGCGCTCCACGGTTCATAATTCGATTCAAATCGGAGAGAAGCTGACAAAGGGGCAGGGCGCGGGCGCCAACCCCGAGACCGGCAAAAGGGCAGCCGAGGAATCGAAAGCCGAAATTGCCAAGGCGCTCGAGAATTCCGATATGGTGTTCATCGCCGCAGGTATGGGCGGAGGCACGGGTACGGGCGCGGCGCCGATAATCGCGGAGATAGCGCGCGAAGCCGGTGCGCTCACGGTGGGCATCGTGACAAAGCCCTTTGCCTTTGAAGCCGCGCGCCGCGTCAGGCAGGCGGAGGACGGTATTGCCGCGCTTCTCGACAAGGTGGATTCGCTGCTTGTCATCCCGAATGACAGGCTGCGCTTTATCAGCGAGGAGAAGCTTACGCTGAACAACGCGTATGAAATTGCCGACAACGTTCTTGGTGAGGCTGTTGCCAGCATCACAGAAATCGTTATGAACACGGGGCTTATGAACGTAGACTTTGCCGATGTGACGGCGATAATGAAGGATTCGGGCTATGCCCATATGGGCATCGGGAGAGCCAAGGGTAAGACGAAGGCGGAGGAAGCCGTCCGCAAGGCGGTGGCAAGCCAGTTGATGGAGACGTCAATAAACGGCGCGTCCGGCGTTCTCATCAACTTCACAGGCTCGCCCGACTTGGCACTGGACGATTTCGCCGAGGCGGCGGAAATTGTCTACGAAGCGATTGACCCCGAGGCGAACGTCATAATCGGCGCCACCCTTGACGAATCGATGGATGACGAGCTGCGCGTCGCGATTATTGCCACGCGTTTTCCCGCCACTCAGGCGATACCGCCGTCCTTTACGAGGCAGCCGGAGCGTTCGCGTCACCAGCATCAACAAGCCCAGCGGCTATTCAGCACACCGCCGAGACAGGAGGCGCCGCCGCCGCAGCCCCCGGCGTTTACCCCCACACCCATATCAGAGGAGCTGCCGCCGCCGGAGGAACCGGCAAAGCCCGTTGAAGCGCCCGTCGTCGAACAGGAAAAGGATCCGTTCGAGGCGATTATGAAGATTTTCGAGTCTAAATAACACGGCGCGGTAGTCCATATGAAGAAAAGCAAAATCGCCGGAACGCGCCCCGCGCGCGTACTGCGCCGGTCGGCGGAGCTTTTTTTCAGAGAGCACGTCACACGCTCTGCGGCGGCGCTTTCATACTTCGTGACAATCTCTCTGTTTCCGCTGCTGCTGTGCGCCACGGCGGTGCTGGGGAGTCTTGACATCACGGAAAGCGAAGTGCTTGCCGTCTGGGAGGATATAATACCGTCCGCGGCGATTGAGGTCGTGAACGATTTTTTGAGCTATGCCAACGGAAACAGAAGCGTTGTTTTAACGGCGGCGGGACTCGGCGTGATGCTGACGTCCTCCGCGGCTGCGTTTCGCACGATTATCGGCATAATGGGCGGTATTCAAGGTGAAAAACGCTTCAGAGGACCCTTCGGGCATCTCGTCAGCTTTGCGATGTCTCTGGCTTTTCTCGCCTCGATATATGCCTCGGGGCTTGTTATTGTGACGGGGGAGTGGTTTATGGGACTGTTGCAAAAAAATTTGGAGCTGGGCGATGTTACTCAGGCGTGGCTGTGGATACGGTTTTTGTTGCTGTTTTTCATTATGTTCGCGATAATATACGCGATTTATAAAATCACGGCGCCGAGGACGCCGCGCGGCGGACGCGGAACGAGACGCTTACCGGGTGCGTTATCAGCGTCGGCGCTTGTGGTGGTCGTCAGCGCGGTGTTTTCGCGGATGATCAGCGCGTCGGCGCGGTATGCGCTTGTGTATGGATCGCTGGCGTCGGTGGTGATTATGATGACATGGATGTATACGTGCGCGATTATTCTCATAACGGGGAATATTTTAAATGTCGCGCTCGCGGAGACGGAGAACAATCTTGCCGAAAATTGATAAGGAAACACTGCGCGGGATGTCCAGTCTCGCGCTGGCGCATATCGGCGACGCGGTTTTTGAACTGCTTGCAAGGACATATGTTTGCGCCGACGGAAAAAGGACGGCGGAGAAGCTGCACGCCGCAACGGTGGCGATGGTGTCGGCAACGGCGCAGGCGCGCGCGGCGCGCCGCGTTGAGGCTATCCTGACGCAGGACGAGCATGCGGTGTTCAAGCGCGGACGAAATTCGCGTGTGCGCGCCGTACCGCGCGGCGCGAGCGTAGGGGAGTATCATCTGGCGACGGCGTTAGAAGCGCTGTTCGGATACTTATATTTATGCGGTGAGACGCGGCGCGTCGAGGAATTGTTCAATGCCGCGCTGCCGCCGCAAGAAACGCAGACAGACGAATCGCGGACGGATGAGACGTAAATAAACGAAACGCAAATAAACTGCGAATGATCACAAAGGAGGCGCGTTATGCCGCTTGACGCAATATTTCTTACGGCAGCGCTCCGCGAGCTGCGCCCCGATATAATCGGCGCGCGGGCGGAAAAGATAAGGCAGCCGGAGCGCGATGAGATAATAATCGCTCTGCGCGGCGAACGGCGCCAGAGCTTGCTTATATCGGCGGGGGCTGCCGATGCGCGTGTGCATTTCACAGAGGCGGATTATGAAAATCCCGCGGCGCCGCCAATGTTTTGTATGCTGCTGCGCAAGCATCTCTCCGGCGCAAAAATAATTGACGTCACACAGCCGCGCGGCGAACGCGTTGTGATTTTCACCTTCTCTGGGCTAAGCGTCATCGGCGAACCTGAGGAAAAAAAGCTCATCGCGGAGCTTATGGGGCGTGGCTCGAATATCATTTTAACGGACGCCGAGGGGATTATAATAGATTGCCTGCGCCGCGTTGACGCGGAAACCGCGCCGCGCCGCCCCGTTCTGCCGGGACTAATTTACCGCCCGCCACTGCCGCAGGAAAAGCAGGACCCCACGCGTCTGGATGCTTCGGATTGGGAGCGCGCCGTTGATTCCGCGCCGCCCGATACACGCGTTGAAAAATGGCTGAATACAGCATTTTCGGCGCTCTCACCGCTGATATGCAGAGAGCTGGCGTACAGAGCCTACGGCGACACAGATATCACAACCACGGACGCGCGCGCGCGCGACGGCGGCGCGGCGCTTGCCGCGCGGGCGGCGGAGCTTATCGGTTTTGCGCGAGAAAATGATGAGGACAGCGCAGATATTTCGCGGCAAATTCTCACACCGGAGCCGTATATATTGCTTGATGAACACGGCGAGGCGCGGGATTTTTCGTACACAGAGCTGCGTCAATACGGCGCCGCGCTGAAATCGGAGCGCGTTTCGGGATTTTCTGAGCTGCTGGAGCGATATTTCACCACCCGCGCAGCGGACGAGCGCATGCGTGCGCGCGCCTCCGCCTTGACGCGCACAATAAAAAACGCGCGCGATCGCGCGCTGCGCCGCGTTTCGGCTCAGCGCGAGGAATTATCAGCCGCCGCCGGACGCGAACGCTTGCGCGAGTGCGGGGATTTGATAATGGCGAACCTTCATAACGTCAAAAAAGGCGACGAAATGCTCGCGGCGGAGGATTTATTCGCGGAGAACGGCGGCGTGCGCAGCATTGCCCTTGACCCGCGAAAAACACCGCAGGCGAACGCCGCGCGGTATTACAAGGACTACGCCAAGGCGAAAAACGCGGAGAAAATTCTATCTGAGCGCATAGCATTGGGTGAGCGCGAGGCTGAATATCTTGAAAGCGTGCTGGCAGAAATCTCGATATCTTCGGGCGAAAGCGAGCTGAATGAAATCCGCGCCGAGCTTACCGAAACAGGATATTTGAAGCCTGAAAAAAACAAAACAAAACGCAAGGTGAAGCCGACTGCGCCGCGCCGATATATATCCTCCGCCGGAAGCGAAATTCTTGTGGGGCGGGGAAACACGCAGAACGACGAGCTGACATTCAAAACGGCGTTCAAAACGGATGTTTGGCTGCATGTTAAGGCGCGGCACGGCTCGCACGTGATACTTAGAACGGGCGGGCGCGCACCTGACGAGGCGGATATATCGGAAGCCGCGTCACTTGCGGCGTATTTTTCCGAGGCAAGGGGCGAAACACGCGCCGTCGTGGACTGGTGCCTTGCGCGGTACGTTAAAAAAACGCCCGGCGCGAAACCCGGCATGGTGATATATACAGATTACAAAACGGTGGCGGTGCAGCCTGGGGAGATATAAGGCATTGAAAAAGGACGACAAAGCCGAAAGGGCGCTGCGGATAACGGACGCCTTGGAGCAGGAGTATCCCGGCGCTGTATGCTCGCTGGAATATAAAAAGCCGTATGAGCTGCTGTTCGCAACGCGTCTATCCGCGCAATGTACAGATGAGCGCGTTAATAAGGTGACGCCCGCGCTGTATAAGCGCTTCCCGACGCTTGAAGCCATCGCTGAGGCAGAGACCTCAGAGATTGAGGAATACATACGCACCTGCGGATTTTTCAGAATAAAGGCGCGGGATATTTCCGCGGCGGCAAAAATGCTGCTGACGGATTTCGGCGGTGAGGTGCCGGACAATATGGAAAGCCTGCTGAAGCTGCCGGGTGTGGGACGTAAAACGGCGAATTTGATTTTGGGCGATGTGTTCGGAAAGCCCGCCGTCGTCGTGGATACACACTGCATACGGCTTACGAACCGTATGGGACTGGTGGCGTCGGACGATCCCGTGAAAATAGAAACGCTCCTGCGCGGACTGTTGCCGCCGGAGCGTTCTTCGGATTTTTGTCATCGTCTTGTGCTGCACGGACGCGCAGTGTGTACGGCGCGCCGCGCGATGTGCGAGCGTTGCTGCGCCGCGCAATGGTGCGATAGAAACGTGTAAAGAAGGATTTTAGCCCAAAAGGCTTTCGATATACGCCGCCAGCTCGCCGACCGTGAAACAGGTGTAGATTTTTTCGTCTGTCACCGTGATTCCGTATTCGTTTTCAAGCTCGCTTACAAGCTCCACAAGGTCCAGCGAATCCGCGCCGAGATCCTCCACGATGTTTGTTGCCTCTGTGATTTCGGCGATGTCGCGCTCAAACTGCGCCGCCAACGCTTGGCGAATTTTTTCTGATACCATTTTCCACTCTCCGGTTTATATTTGATGTTATCGTTTTTTCTTTATGTCCATTCGCGAAAATCCGACTGGATGGGGGTGGGGGACTCTGCGGGAGCCGATTCGGTTGAGGCTTCGTTCTCCGACGCGTCGGCGGGGTCGATGCCGCTTTCGCGCTCCTGCGCCGCGATGTATTCCGAAAAGGTCTGACGCGGAGGACGATTTTCACGCGGGGCGCTGGTGTAGTGGTATTGACTGCCGCTGCTGCTACTATCGCTGCTGCTGTTATTATTGCCGCTACTATTACCGCCGCCACTGCCGCTATTGCTGCGATTACCGCCTCCGCGACTACGCGGGGAGGAGGGCGGCGGCGCGTCCGCTGTACCTCTTTTGCCATAGGCGACAACAAGGCGGCGGTGCGGCTCACTGCCGACGGAATAGGTGGAAACCAGATGGTTTGATTGCAGCGCCGCATGTATCACATGGCGCTCATATGCGTTCATCGGGTCAAGCGTGATGTTGCGGCGACCGCGAATAACCTTCGTAGCGGTTTTCTCCGCCAGCGCTTCAAGGGCAGCCTCGCGCTTTTGACGATAATTTTCTGTGTCGAGGGTGATGCGAAGGTGCTGACCGCCGCCGCGATTGGTGGCATAATTCGTGATATGTTGAATGGCGTCAAGCGTATCCCCGCGCTTACCGATGAGTGCGCCCGCCTCGGAGGTTGTAAGTACGACGTTGACATTGCCGTCCGTCACGTCGGAAATTTCAATTTCAGTTTCAACGCCATAGCGCTCAAATAAGCCCTCAAGGAACCGGCGCATTATAACAAGCTTTTCTTCAATTGTAATCTTGTTGTCGGACTCGGATGACTTGTCGGCTCTTGGCGTCGCGGCGTCGCTGTGCGTAGAGCTCTCCGGCGGCGCCACGGAGGCTTTTGACGCAGCACTTGTTTCAGATTCGTCGTCTGGGGCTTCATAGGTGACGGTAATCACGGCGGGGGTGCCGCCGAGTCCGAGGAAGCCTGATTTTGCGCGCTCAATTATATCGACCTTGACATCGTCACGGGTCAAACCAAGCTCGTCCAGTGCGAGGCGGAGAGCCTCATCCTCCGTTTTCGCTGATTTTTGCAGCGTTTTTATCATCAGTACTCCTCCGTTGTGACCGGCTGTGCCGGTTTATTTGCCGTGTTATTCGTCGTCCGTGCCGGACTCTTCGGATTCGGATTCCGGTTCTTCTGCGGTTGCGTCGTCATCGTCGTCAGGCTTGTCCCCGTCGTCCGCGACAGCTTCGAGGTTCTCGTTGTCATTATCGGCGTCGTCGTACAATTCAACGTCCTCCGATTCCAAAACATCGTCCGGGTCAAGGATTTCGTCCGGGTCGTCCTCGTCGTAATTCTGGGCATCGCCGTATCTGTCGGGGTCATAGGCTCTGCCGCGCGCGTATCTGCGTGTACCCACGCGGGAAGGCTCGTCGGAGGCTTCATCCTTTGGCGGGGAGTGCTTTTTCTCCCATGTTGCGGATTTCGCTTCACGTTCCTTCTTTTCCGCCAACTCAAGCTTTTTCTTTGAGGTGGCGCGGTTTACAGAGGTTTTGTTTTCAGCCTTCAGGCGCTCTGTCTCCTGACGCTTGCGCTCAAGCTCCGCCTCTTTTTGGGCGCGATTGGCGTTGCGAACCTCGTCCTCCGCGTCCATAATCCTATTATAACGCTTTGTAAGCCAAATGTCACGCAAAATATTCAAAACAGTACCGGCAGTCCAATAAATGCCGAGCGCGGCGGGCGCCGCGAAGCCGAAGAACAGCATCATCGCGGGCATCATAACAAGCATCATGGTGTTTGTTTGACCAGCCGGGGCTGGCTGTCCGTCCACGCCGGTGGACGCTGCCGTAGGGGATATCTTTTGAGAAATAAGTGCCTGCGCGAGTGAAAACGCGGCTGTTAAAACAGGGACGAAGAACAGCAGCAGCGGGGGACCCCATTTGCTAGGTGAGGACCAATCAAATTCCCACACCCTCCACTGCGGCGTCGCGCCGAGATCAATACCGAGAAAGCTGTAGTTAATCTGCCGCAGGGCGGTGGAAATATCGCTGAAGCTTTCAAAGTGCTGCGAAATAAATTGTGTCTGAGATATTTGCTGATAATGCCCGGTGGCGCCGGAAAAACCAAGCTCAGCCAGTCTCGTGGCGATAGCCCCGCCCTCGTTAAGCAGATCTTGGGATAAGCCCATCATTATGGTGAGGGGGAAGATAATGGCGCGGTATAAAGCCAGCATTATCGGCAGCGGCAGCAGTGACCACAGACAGCCGCCTGTCATGCTGACGCCCTCTTCCTTATAAAGTGCCGCAACCTCCTGCTGATATTTCTGCTGGTTTGCCCCGTGCTTTTTTTTCAGCTCCTGAAGCTTTGGCTGAAGGCGAGACTGACGCATCATACCGCGCTTGGATTTCATCTGAAACGGCAGCAGAATCAGGTTTACGATAACGGCAAACAGAATGACCGCGAGCCCATAGTTCTTGCACAGCTCGTACAGCCACATTATAAGCATACCAAAGGGTACGGCTATTGAATCAAACATTATAAATTCCGATCCGCCGCCGTAACGGCGGCATAAATGTTAATGGAAACGGGGCAACGGAAAATACGCAAACAAAACACCATTAAACGCATTTACTCTGCGCGCGGAGCCTTAGGCTGCGGCACGGGGTCGTAGCCGCCGCGGTGAAACGGATGGCATCGCAGGAGTCTGCGCAGCGCGAGGTACCCGCCGCGAAGCGCGCCGTATTGCTCAATTGCCTCGTAAGCGTATTGCGAGCAGGTCGGGACAAAGCGACAAGCCGGCGGCGTTGCGGGAGAAATTTTGCGCCTGTAAAAGGCGATGAACGCCAAAAACAGTTTTTTCACGGATACACGCCTCCCGTCATGACAGTGCAATGCCGAGCTTTTTATATAGTCGGCGCAGATCGGCGCCCAGCTCGTCAAACGGAATGGTTGCCGCCGATGCGCGCGCGACTATCACGATGTCATAGCCGCGTTTTAAGCCGGCTTCGCCGAGCCTGTACGTCTCGCGAATACGGCGGCGCATCCTGTTGCGCAAAACAGCGCCGCCGAGTTTGGAGCTGACCGTAATTCCAAGGCGGTTCGGTCGCAGAGGCGGAGCGCTTTTCGCGGGGGGTGGGCTTAGCTTGTCCCGCCCGTTGCGCCGACAGTATACAATCATACACCGTGACGCCGCGCTTTGCCCCCTGTCGTACAAGCGCCGAAACTCGTGGTTCCGCTTTAATGACTCGGTCAGCTTCATCACAGACGGGCGCTCAAGCGGAGAGCTTTGCGCGTCCCTTGGCGCGGCGGCGTGCCAGCACCTTTCTCCCGTTGCGCGTGGACATCCGCTTGCGGAAGCCGTGTTCCTTGGAACGCTGACGCTTCTTTGGCTGATATGTTCTCAGCATTTGTGTTCATCCTCCTTGCTTGTTTAGCTGTGCCGATGCCGGTGAAAGCCGTTGCACGGCAAGCCGATTGTAAAGATTAGTCTGTGCGGACGGGGCACTCCCATCACGCGAACACTAATTCTACAACATAAAAAGCCATATGTCAACCGAAATTTTCGGAATATTTGCCCCAAATGAGCAATAGAGCGCGCTTTTCGCCGTGATTTGAGCGTGTATGAGGCTTTTAAGCGTCGCGCAGAGCTTGCGGAGAGGCGTCATAGCGTGCTATACTGAGCCATGACGGGATACCGCAAAAAGCACAAAAGGAGCGCAAAAAATGTCCGAAAATGAATTCCTTCGCATATCGCCGCAGGTGCGCGCACTCGCGGAGGAGGTTATAGAATCGTCCGCGGCGCGATTTCGTGAAATTGACGCGGTGGCGGAGATAAACACGCGCCGCATGCTGGAGGCGTTCGCGCGTCACCGCGTGTCAGAGGCTTGCTTCGCCGGTTCCGAGGGCTATGGCTATGGCGACCGTGGACGCGAAACGCTGGATAAAATTTATGCCGATGTGTTCGGCGGAGAGGCGGCGCTTGTGCGCACGGGGTTTGTAAACGGCACGCACGCAATTACGGCGGCGCTGTTCGGCGCGCTGCGCCCCGGCGACACGCTCTTGTCTGTGACGGGTGCGCCGTATGATACAATTCGCTCGGCGATCGGCATATCGGGGGAGTACAGCGGCTCGCTGCGTGATTGGGGCGTAAAATATCGCGAGACGCCGCTTATGGACGATTGGGACGCGTACTTGAAATCCGTCGCGCGCGCGGCGGAGGATAAAACCGTCGCGGCGGTGTTGATTCAACGCTCACGCGGGTATTCGCCGCGTCGCGCGCTCGGCGTGGACGAAATCTCTGAAATTGCCGCCGCCGTGCGTTCGACTGCGCCGCGCGCGGCTGTCATAATTGATAACTGCTATGGTGAGTTCACGGAAACGCGCGAGCCCGCCGGGTGCGGCGCGGATTTAATTGCCGGGTCGCTGATAAAAAATCCCGGCGGGGGACTTGCGCCCACCGGGGGCTATGTTGTTGGACGTGAGAATTATGTGACCGCCGCGGCGCACAGACTGACATCCCCCGGCATAGGTGGGGAGTGCGGTGCGACGCTTGGGGTGAGCCGTCAGCTGTTTCAGGGATTTTTCCTCGCACCGCACGTCGTGGCGCAAGCGCTGAAAACGGCTGAGTTTTGCGCGGGCTTGCTCGAAAAAATGGGCTTTGATGTCTCGCCGCGCCCGGGAGAGCGGCGCCGCGATATAATTCAATCGGTGCGCCTTGGCTCGCAGGAGCTGGTGCGAAAATTCTGCGCCGGAATACAAGCCTCATCCCCCGTGGACTCCTTCGTGACGCCGGAGCCGTGGGCGATGCCGGGCTATGACTGCGACGTCATAATGGCGGCGGGGGCGTTCATCGGCGGCGCCTCCATCGAACTATCCGCCGACGCGCCGATGCGCGAGCCGTATACCGTGTATTTGCAGGGCGGTTTGACGTTTGAAGCAGGAAAGCTCGGCATAATGGCAGCAGCATCGCGTATGTGATGCTGGGGAGGGCAATCACGCCCCCGCTATGCGTGGTGGCGCTTCATCATATATCTGACGGCGCAGGAGAGCAGAAAGTTAACGCAGAAATAGATCAGCGCGACGGAGCCGTATGTCACAAGCGTGTGCGCGCCCGTGATGGTGGCGCCCTGACTCGGCAGCTTGCTTAGCAGCACCTTAGAGCGATAGAACATCTCCGCGATGGCGTAGCCGGATAAGAACGATGTATCCTTTATCGTCGTCACAATCTGGCTCATAAGGGACGGAATTATGCGTATAAAGCATTGCGGCAGTACGATATATACAAACGTCATTATCTTACCGAAGCCTTGTGAGGACGCAGCCTCAAATTGCCCCTTATCGATGGAATTAAGTCCGCCGCGCACGATTTCCGCGACGACGGAGGAGGTATAAAGCGTCAGACCCAGCGTACCGCGGAAAAATGTTGTGCCGAATCGCATAACGAAAAGACAAATCATAATCCACAGCAGGAGCGGTGTATTTCTGAACACCTCGATATATACGGAGGCTATCTTACCAAAAATACGCTTTTCATAGTTGCGCAGCAGCGCCAAAATCGTGCCGAAAACCGTGCTGACGCCCACCGTGACCACAGACACCGTAAGCGTATACACCAGCCCGATGAAAAGATAGCGCGAATTTGTAGGCGTAAAAATATCACGCAGAGCATTTAATACAACAGTCACAGCATTTCCTCCGCCATAAGCATAAGCTCATCAACAGCCGATTCTGAAAGCTGGATATGCTCGCGTTCTTTTATGCGGCGCTCATAACGCCGCGCCCATGTTGCCAGCGGGAAGCAAATCAGAAAATACAAGGTACCCGCGGCGACATACGCCGGACCATAGCTCAGAGTGCCCTGAAGCGCCCAGCTGTTCGCCTGATACATTAAATCCAGTCCGGACAGCGTAGCCAGCACGGACGTGTTTTTAATAAGATTAACCGCCTGATTGGTGAGCGGTGGCAGAATAATCTTTATGGTTTGCGGCAGGATTACATACGCCATCGTCTGGAGGTAATTAAAGCCCTGCGAACGCGCCGCATCGCTTTGCCCCCTTGGGATAGAGCGTATCCCCGCGCGAATTACCTCGGCGACATACGCGCCGTGATAAATCCCCACACCGGCGACGCCGATCATAAACACTGACCAGCGGAAGCCCAGCAGAGGAAAGGCATTATAAATAAAAAACACCTGAACCAATAGGGGTATGTTTTGAAAGAACTCAACGTATACGCGGTTTATGGCGCGCAGCGGTTTTTTCTCGCTTGTGCCGAGCATACCGAACACAATGCCGATAAGCAGCGCAAGCAAAAGCGCCAGAAAAGAGACAAACAGGGTGGTGACAAAGCCGCTGAAAATAGCGGCTTTGTCCTCCCACAGAAGCTTCCAGCGCCAAAGCGCAAAGGGAGATCTGCTCATATACCGTGCTTGTCGATAAGCCCTTGGATGGTGCCGTCAGCGTTCCACTTCTGAATCAGAGTGTTCACGTATTCGGCAAGCTCTTTGTTCTCGAACTTGGATGTTACGCCGTATTCCTGCGGAGAAAATTTGTCGTCCGTCAGGATAAGCTCGTCCGTCAGATAGCCGCGCAGAATCGAGCGGTCGACGCAGAACACGTCCACATTGCCCGCCAGCAGCGCCATCTGAATTTCCGGATATGTGCCATACTCATTGAACGAGACGGAAACACCGGCAGCGTCCGCCGCCGCTTGAATCGCATCGCGCGACGTCGCCGATTGGGCGACGCCGATGGTCTTTCCGTCGCAGTCCGCGATGCTGGTGATACCGGCGTCCTTGCGGACAAGCATACCCACGGCGTCTTGATAATACGGGTCAGAGAAGTTGTAAGTGAGCTTGCGCTCCTCTGTGATGGTGAATGTCGCGATGACGAGGTCAATGTCGCCGTTGTCAAGCAGAGGTCCGCGCGTTGCCGCCGTAACGGCTTGGAAGCTGACCTTGGAATCGTCGCCGAAGATTTCACCGGCAATCAGTCTGGCAAGGTCGATTTCAAGGCCTTCATAGTCGTTAGAGGCGATGTCGAACAGTCCGAAGTTGGGCACGTCCTCTTTGCAGCCGACTCTCAGCACACCGGCAGAGCGGATTGCGTCAACGGCGGCGTTAGAGGGTTCGTTCGTGCCGGGGTCCTCGGTGTCTCCGGAGGGCGCGGTGGGGGTGGGCGTTGTGCTGCCGCCGGAATCCCCTCCGCAGGCGGAGAGCAGCGTGGCAAGCATAAGCAGAGAGAGCATCAGCGCGATTAGTTTCTTGAGTTTCATTTTAACCATTCCTTTTCCTGTTTTTTAATTTACATCAATCGACGGCGCACCGCCGATTTGACGTATTGAGCGCGGCGCTAAAAGCAGGACTGCCTGTGTTCACCTCCGTTTGGTTGTATTTTTGCGCCGCCCGTAATGGCGTTTGAGTTTTAGTACAGCACCTTGGAAAGGAACTGCTGTACGCGCTCGCTTGGGGGATTGTTGAAGAAGTCGTCAGGAGCGGCAACCGCCGTAATTTCGCCGCCGTCCATAAAAACAATTCTGTCCGCCGCTTGCTTGGCAAAGCCCATTTCGTGCGTGACAATCACCATCGTGATGCCGTGCTCGTGCGATAAACGGAGCATTACACCCAGCACCTCACCCACGGTTTCGGGGTCAAGCGCGGAGGTCGGCTCGTCAAAAAGCAGAATTTTGCGCTGTGTGGCAAGCGCGCGCGCAATCGCAACGCGTTGCTGCTGTCCGCCGGAGAGCTGTGACGGCAGACTTTTGGCTTTGTCCGCCAGCCCCACGGTTTCAAGACAGCTGTAAGCCACCTCGGCAGCTGCCGCCTTGGACATATGCTGCAGCTTGGTAAGGGCGAGCGTCACGTTTTTCAGCGCCGTCATATGGGGATAAAGGTTGAACTGCTGAAACACCATAGCGCAATGACGCCGCACAAGCTGGGTGCGGTTTCTTGCGGTAAGCTGCTCGCCATCGAGAAAAACCTCGCCGGAGGTGGGCAGCTCCAGCCCGTTGATGCAGCGTATCGCCGTACTCTTTCCGGCGCCGGAGGGACCCAGTATCACAACCTTTTCCCCCTCGGTAACCGTCAGGCTGACGTCCTTTAGCACTTGGGTTTTCCCGAATAATTTATTTACGTTTTCCATTCTAATCATCGTATAAATTCCCCGTTTTTCATCGGATACATTTGCTATGCGTATACAATAACACAACGGGACGGGAAAAGCAACCCTGTTTCGGAATTTTATTACAGCGGGGTATATAGCCGAAGAAAATGGGCGGCTATACAGCCGCCCTTTTTCTTATGATTCCTAATGGCTCCCCCTGTTGGGCTCGAACCAACGACCCTGCGGTTAACAGCCGCATGCTCTACCGACTGAGCTAAGGAGGATTATCCGTGACGGCAATAATACCACCTCGCGCGGCGCTT